>JAWXUY010000063.1:1866-9393 GCA_044425885.1 bacterium
CAAATTGACGTGGACGAGAAAAAGCTACAAGGACTTAAAAATAAACTGCTAAAGAAATATGAGCAGTATTATAAAGACTATGACTATGATTAAGAGGTTAAGCACACCAAAAAAAACACGCCTTATAATATTTTTAAGTGCGTGTTTTTTTTAATTATTTTAGATTATCTTTTGGTATATTTTTTATAGCATATATACAACATTGCAAAATTAAAAGGTTTAAAGAAATATTATTTTTAGTTGATACATCTTTTAATTTAATAAATAATTCTTCAGGAAAACGAATAGTTCTTGAAACATTAGCATTTTTAAATTCATTATTAATTTTAAACATATATTTAAAGTTGACTCCTAATTATTTTTGATATCTTTATCATCTTGATACATATTATCTAGTGCGTATTCACAACATTGTATAACTAAAGAATTAAAAGAAATATTATTTTTAGTTGCTAATATAGTTAGAGTTTCAAATAAAGAATCTGTAAAACGTATTGTACGAGGTATAATTTTATTTTTTATTATAAACATTTTAGTTAATCATCTCCTTGATAGTTATTGACACTATATTAATTATATTTTATAATCTTATATGACGTTAATAATATAACCTTATTTGGTTATTTTATTATAACTAAAAATAATTTACAAATGAGGTGACTATAAAATGACTTGCGAGAATATATTTTGCATATACCAAAAAGTAGGCGGAGAGTGTAGTTTGGAGAGCATAAGCATAGATAACGCTGGTATGTGCGAGGATTGTATACAAATTGACGTGGACGAGAAAAAGCTACAAGGACTTAAAAATAAACTGCTAAAGAAATATGAGCAGTATTATAAAGACTATGACTATGATTAAGAGGTTAAGCACACCAAAAAAAACACGCTTTAGTATATAAAGGCGTGTTTTTTTGTGATGTATAATTATATTTTTCTGAATACAAATAAATACTCATGAGCTAGCAATAAAAAATTATATTTAATGCTATTTACCTTCCAATATCCCGTAGCTCTACAATTATGTTGCTCTTTTATAATAATTTCTTTTAGTATAAATCCTTGTTCTTGAAATATTTGCATAACTTCAAAACTTAAAGTTTGTACATTACCATTAATTCTTGTATCGCCCATTAATAAAGAGCAAAATTTATCAATTTTCAGAACACGATAACTTTCTCTAGCTACATTTTTCATTTCTTTTAAAAATTGTGGTATTTTAAAATGAGATAAATCTTCTTTCAAATCTTCGCTATATTTAATAATATTAGCATAAGGTGGGTGGGTACAAATAAAATCAATGCTTTCATTAGGTATAAAATTTAAATTTCTAGCATCACCTTTTTTAATGTAAACTTTTCCACAATTATTACCTTGAAAATTTGTTTTTTCTCTACATCTTGATAACGCAATGTCATTAATATCTACACCTATAATATCTCTATTTAAAAGTTTAGCTTCAACAAGAGTTGTTCCACCACCAGCAAATTGATCTAAAACTAAATCTTTTTCTTTAGAATATCGCAATAATAAATTTCTAGGTATATAAGGTGACCAGTTACCTCGCCATTTAGCATCGTGAGTTGCCCAATTACCACGTTTAGGAAATGTCCAATGAGTAGTCATTTCTAGCTCAAAATCATCAGGTTCCCATTTAGTTATTTTTTTAGCCATACTTAATATTCTCCATCATTAGGTGGAACTGGTAATCCAAAGAAAGTTAGAGGAATATATTCAAAATAATATTTACAATTCACACTAATTATATAATCAAGTACATCTTTATACTTAGGGTTTTTAAACCAATCACTTAACAAATAAACATATTCAACATTAATATTAAGTCCTGATAATAATCGTTGATATTGCTTTTTCTTAAAATCACACGTTTGTAATTTTTCATCAACCGAACCTTCTACTTGTTGGAATTTACATTCAACTATAAACATAGTGTTATTGATAATTACATAAATACTATCATCTGGCAATAATTGCCTTGACAGTATAGTTTTCCAATCAACACCTACACTTTCCAAGTATTTGTAAAATTTATGTTTTTTTAACACAAGTGCTACTTCTTTGTTTAAATAATAAACTTTCCCATTTTTAACTTCATATCCATTTTGTTCTGCTAAAAATGAACTTAAATCCGTTTGACCTTCAAAAACCAAGCCTGTACGTGTATTTCCGCCACCCTTACCATTTATTATCATAATTTTAACCACCTTTCCTTAATGATATTATTCTTTACCTAACTTATTTATTATCCCATTTTCCAAATCATTAATATTATAAATCATATCCAATACATCATATGTTTCTCTCAAATTATTTTTTGCATTACTCCAACCTTTACCATCTGTAAACCAAACAAATTCAAAGCCTTTAATATCTTTTGATTCAATAGTTATATTTTTATAACTTCTGGCTGTTTCGTTAAGCTTTGAACCCGAACTTGCATAGAAATTTGTTTCAATAGCATAAACAATACCATTTTTATATATAACAAAATCAAATCTTTTTTTAGTTTTACCAGTATTAGAAATTTTACCTAAGTCAAGATTAAATTTTTGTTGGATATCACTTAAATACATCTCTTTAAAATAATTATCACCTTTGATATACCCTGATTTTATAATATATCCCTCAACGAGATTTTCCATTAAATGACCACCACGATTTTTACGACCATTTGAATTTAATCCAGTTTCAACACCTGTTACATAATCAAATAAATTATTAATAACATGGTTTTGTAAAAGGTCAAATAAACCAGTTTTACTCATAAATATGGCATATTGTTCTTTGCTGTAGTTCATTTTTTTAAATGAATACGTAAATTCACCATCAGAATCTATTGTAAATATTTCTTTTTCACGTACTGCAATTAAAATAGGAATGCATTTTAATGTTTCAGGATACTTTTCAATAATATTTAAAAATTCAGCTTCAATATTTTTGGAACCAATAAGAGAATTTAAAATATTAAGTTCAATTTTAATCTTCTCAGCTTTCTCATATACTTTTTCAAAATCAACATAGTATTTATAATCAGAAATACTATTTCTAAATTCACTTAACCATTTTTCAAAATCACACATAATAACCTCCTAGTTAACTATTAACAACTCATTTATTTTGCCTCTTGCACTGCTTTTTGAATTAATCATTCTAGTAGCACAAACTCTTTTAATATTAAACTCTTTGTATAAATCATCAAAAAAATTATCATTTTCATCAGTATTTTTAGGATCTGAATTGCTAATCATAATCTTAGCATTTTTTGATTTTATTTTAGTAGTAAACTTTGCTAATTCTATTTGTTCATCATCTTCAAACTTAAATTTTGTATAAGATGTAAAACTTGAAGTTTTGCTAATAGGACGATATGGAGGGTCTATATAAATAAAAGTATTTTCGTCAATAAAACTTTCACAGTCTTTGTAACTTCCACAATGTATTATGACATTTTGTAATGCACTAGAGACATTAAGAAGATTATACTTATCACAAATACAAGGTTTTTTGTATGAACCAATAGGTACATTGAACAATCCAGAACTATTAACTCTATATAAGCCATTAAAACAAGTTTTATTTAAAAATATAAATAGTGATGCCTTTTCTATGTTGATAACATCAGGTGAAATTTCAATTTCATTATATATATTACGTTTTGTATTATAGTATATTTTTCTATCATCAGTTTCTAATGGAATATATTCATCTTGATATTTACTCAATAATTCTATTAATTGGTTAACTTCGTCTCGTACAACTTTATATACATTAATTAGATCAACATTTATATCACTAATATAAGCTTCTTTTAGGTTATAAGTTGATAAAATATCAAATAATACAGCACCACCACCAATAAATGGTTCGGCGTACTTATTTATTGTTCCACCTAATTCTGTAGGATAAGATGCACGTATATCATTTAATAATTGCCCTTTACCACCAGCCCATTTTATAAAAGGTTTAGTTGACATATTTTGTTACACACTCCTAAATTTAAAAATTATTTATTTAAAATAGTTAATACCAGCTTGGAATAGCTTTTGGTCTTTCTCACCTATAACATTTTTGTACAGACCATTAGAGAGCCTTTCTGAATGACCCATTTTGCCGAGTACTCTACCATCTGGACTGGTAATGGCTTCTATCGCCATAATTGAGCCGTTAGGATTATGGCTTATGTCATAAGTAGGATTGCTATTGCGGTCTACATACTGGATAGCCACTTGATTATTTTTGATTAATTCTTTTACGCTTTCTTCACTAGCTACAAAACGCCCCTCACCATGCGAGAACGCTACTTGATGAGTATCACCAGCATTACAATTGTAAAGCCAAGGTGACTTATTAGAGATTACTTTTGTAGTAGCTAAGCAAGAAATATGACGACCAAGCGTGTTGTAAGTTAGAGTAGGACAATTAGGAGAGATATCTCTAATATCCCCATAAGGCACAAGACCGAGCTTTATTAAAGCTTGGAAACCGTTACAAATACCGAGCATTAAACCATCACGATTATTTAATAAATTCATAATAGCCTCTGATATTTTTTGGTTTCTGAAGATAGAAGCTATGAATTTTCCAGAGCCATCTGGCTCGTCACCAGCACTAAAACCACCTGGAAGCATTACTATTTGAGAAGAATTAATTAAATCTGTCATCTTGTCGATAGATTCTTGCATATGACTAGTAGTTAAATTGTTAAAAACAAAAGTTTCTACTTCACCACCAGCTTTGTTAAAAGATTTAGTTAAATCATACTCACAGTTAGTTCCAGCGAATATAGGAATAAATACTTTAGGCTTAGCACCTTTAGAGATGTTAAAGCTAGACTTTTTCTTGTCAGCATCACTTATACTAAAAGTAGGGATATCTATGCTTATTTTGGTAGAGTTGTAATTTTGATCATATATTTTAGTAGGGAAAACGCCCTCAAACCTAGATAACCAAGCCTTTTTGATATCTTCAAGACTTATACTCGTGTTGTTAACTAATATTTCTTCTTGAGGAGTAGTTTTGCCAAGAAGATAATAGTCTAAGCCATCAAATAAATTATTTAAATCATCTACACTAGTAGTGTTACTGTCAAGCTCTAATATAAGACTACCATAGTTTACGCTAAATAAATTAGTAGAATTAAGAGTAATATTAGTATCACTTAAATTAGCACCAATAGAATTACCGAGTGACATCTTGCTTATAGCTCCAGCAATACCACCAAAACCTATAGTACTTGCTGATAACACTTTTTTAGATTTTATTAACGTGTTTACTAGATCATAATTTTTAGTTAAACTTTGGAATACAGGAATATCATATTCGTCATACTTAGCATTTAACTTAACTATAAGATTATCTACTGCTTTAAATTCAGGTGATATAATATTTTCTACTTTTGATACATCTAGAGCAAAAGAAACTAAAGTAGGAGGAACAGTCATATCTTTAAAAGTCCCAGACATACTATCTTTACCACCTATAGAGGCAGTACCAAGATTAATTTGAGCATATAGAGCTCCTATTAAAGCACTAAAAGGCTTGCCCCACTTAGCTTTGTCATCTCCAAGCTTTTCAAAATATTCTTGAAAAGTAAGAGTAGTGCTTTTGTAATCACCGCCAGTAGCTACGATTTTAGTTATAGAGTCTACAACAGCGTATATAGCACTATGGAATGGACTATTTTTGGCGATTTTAGGATTATAGCCATAACTCATAATAGTAGCAGTAGTAGTTTCACCATCTAAGACAGGAATTTTACAAGCCATAGCCTCTATAGGAGTAAGCTGATTTTTACCACCAAACGGCATTAATATAGTACCAGCTCCGATAGTAGAGTCAAAGTTTTCACCAAGCCCTTTTTGTGAAGCAACGTTTAAATCTTTTAGATTTTCAAGCCAAGCATCTTTTAGATTAGTAAGTTCGCTTAAATCAGTAGAGTTACTATTAAAATTAATTTTTTCAGGCATCTCTACTAATACGTCTGCGTTTTGAGTAGCACCATTCGTATTTAAGAAATCTCTAGATAAGCTTACTATCTGCTTGCCTCTCCACTTCATATTGAGCCTATTTTTGTCAGTCACTTCAGCCACTACTACAGCCTCTAAATTTTCTTGATTAGCATATTTAATAAATTCTTCAGCATCTTTTTTATCTACTACTACTGCCATTCTCTCTTGAGACTCCGAGATAGCGAGCTCAGTGCCATCTAATCCAAAATATTTTTTTGGTACTAAATCTAAATCAATATCTAATCCATCTGCAAGCTCTCCTATTGCAACTGATATACCACCAGCTCCAAAGTCATTACATCTTTTTATTAGTTTACTCACACGCTCATCTCTAAATAATCTTTGTAGCTTTCTTTCTGTAGGAGCATTACCCTTTTGGACTTCTGCGCTACAAGTACTTATAGACTCCTCTGTATGCTCTTTAGAAGAACCAGTAGCACCTCCACAGCCATCACGCCCTGTTCTACCTCCTGTTAGTATAACAACGTCCGAAGCTTGTGGAATAAGTCTTATAACATTAGATTTTTTATTAGCACCTATTACTGCTCCTATTTCCATACGTTTAGCCATATAATCTTGGTCATAAATTTCAGTAACAAGACCAGTAGCAAGACCTATTTGATTTCCATAAGAACTATAGCCATTAGCAGCTGTTTTAGTAATAACTCTTTGAGGAAGTTTACCAGCTATAGTGTCTTTTATATCGACAGTTGGGTCAGCACTACCAGTTATACGCATAGCTTGATAGACATAACTACGTCCAGAAAGAGGGTCTCTTATAGCTCCACCTAAACAAGTAGCCGCTCCACCAAAAGGCTCTATTTCTGTAGGATGATTATGAGTTTCGTTTTTAAACATAATAAGCCACTCTTGATTTTTGCCATCGATATCAACATCTACCACTATACTACAAGCATTAATTTCTTCAGATTCGTCAAGATTTTTCAAAACGCCTTTAGCTTTTAAGTATTTCATACCTAATACAGCTATATCCATAAGGCAAATATCTTTATTATTAATATTATCTTTATATAATTCTTCTCTAGTGCTTAAATATAAATTATAAGCATCTTCGATAGGCTTTTTATAAAAACCATCTTGTATTTCTATATTATTTAATCTAGTAGCAAAAGTAGTATGACGACAATGGTCAGACCAATAAGTATCAATCATTTTGATTTCAGTTATGCTAGGGTCTCTGCGTTCTTCTTCTTTAAAATACTTTTGACATAATAATACATCTTCAAAGCTCATAGCAAGACCATTTTCTTCTCTAAATGCCTCTAACTCATCTTGAGATTTATTAATAAACCCTTCAAAAATAATAACATCAAGAGGCTCATCGAAATCTATACTAAGGCTTTCAGGTTTATTTAAATCAGCCTCTCTTGAGTCAACAGGGTTAATAATATAGCTTTTAATTTTAGTTATTTCTTCACTAGATAAGTTACCACCTATTAGGCATATAACTCTAGCGCTATTAACTATAGCATTATCA
>JAWXUY010000001.1:0-40830 GCA_044425885.1 bacterium
GGGGGTGGTATAATAAAATGGTTATAAAATATGTAATAAAGTTAATAAATTAAAAATATTAATTGCTTGTAAGAAATGGGATAAAGGGGGGTGGGTAAGGCATAAAAAACATTTGCCAATAAGTATTTGGTGTGTTATAATAAAAAAACGTCTTGAAACGGATGAGGGTATATACTGCTGATAGGCTTAGGGGGGATAGCTTTTGTGGTAATAAAGTAATATATAAAATATATAAAATAATTATTGTAGAATATTTGAGAGTAAAATAATACTTATTTGTATTCGATGTTTTAAACTTGAGCTTGATATTTAAGAAATTGCTTGGTACTTACTACCTACAACCCCTTTTTACTTCATCGGTGATATTGGCATTTTATTAAGAATATATTAGAATTAGAATTAAAATTAAAATTAAATTGTATGAAAAATTGTATGAAAAATTGTATAAAAAAGTAAAATTATAAAAGAGAGGTGAAAAGGGCTACTCCAGACCTTAAAACTGGCTTTATAGCCCTAACTTATGGATATTAAAAATATTTTTCCACAAAACAAGTTGTATTTTATAGGTATCGGAGGCGTAAGTATGTCTGGTCTTTGCGAGATACTGCTTGCAAATGGCGGTTATTCTATAAGCGGTTCAGATAACATAGAAACAAATATAACAAGATTTTTGCAAAAAGAGGGTATATTGGTTCATATAGGACAAAATAGTAAAAATATTAAAGACGATATAGAACTAGTTGTTTATACAGCTGCTATAAAAGAAGATAATCCGGAATTGCAAGAGGCTAAAAAATTAGGAATAACAACTTTAGAGCGCTCAGTGTTTCTTGGAAAATTGATGAAGGCTTATAAAAAGCCTTTGTGTATAGCAGGTACGCACGGAAAAACTACCACTACTTCAATGGTTTCAGAAGTTTTTATGCATGCTCAAAAAGACCCAACTATTTCAGTAGGAGGGATTTTATCTTCTATTAATAGCAACTTTAAAATAGGAACAGACGAGTATTTTATTCTTGAAACTTGCGAGTACTGCGATACCTTTCTTGAATTCGACCCTCATTCAGCTATTATATTAAATATAGACGAAGACCATATGGACTACTTTAAAGACTTAAACCATATTTATAACTCTTTTCAAAAGTTTGCTTCTTATACCAAAGAAGATGCTTGTATAGTTATAAATGCCGATATAAAAGATTATAAAAAAATAACTCAAAATTTAAAGTCTAAGCTAATTACCTATGGAAAAAATGTTGAAAGCGACTGGAAAGCTCATAATATACAATTCGATGAGTTTGGCTGTGGAAGTTATGACGCCTATTTTAAAGATAAGCTTATGTATAATATAAAGCTTAATGTAGTCGGAGAGCATAATATATATAACTCTTTAGCCGTTTGCGCTTTAGCCAACTTTTATGATTTATCTAAATCCCATATTCAACAAGGCTTACTTAACTTCAAGGGAACTAGTAGGAGATTTGAATATAAAGGCGAGTTTAATAATATAAAAGTAATAGATGACTATGCTCATCACCCAGTAGAGGTAAAAGCTACTCTAGATGCAACAAAAACTCAAAAGTTTAATAAATTATGGTGTGTTTTTCAACCCCATACTTATACTAGAACAAAAGCTTTCTTAGAAGAATTTGCAGAGGCTTTAAACTACGCAGATAATATATTAATAAGCGATATATACTCGGCTAGAGAAATAGATAAAGGCGAGGTACACTCTAAAGACTTAGTAAATAGCATAAATAATATAAATAATAAAAAAGCTACCTATATAAAAGACTTTCAAGAGGGAGTAGAATACCTAAAATCAAACTGTGAGCAGGGCGATATGATTATAACTATGGGCGCTGGCGATATATTCAAGCTAGGTGAGATGTTGCTAACTGATATATAAAAAAAATGACTTGTTGTTTATTATAGCAAGTCATTTTTTATTATTTAATTATTAATCGCATCTTCCAACGCTTTTGAAAGCTGGTCTGGACAAGAAGTTGGACGGTTTCCACAAGTAATACCTTTTAATCTAGATATAACAGACTCAGCAGAAAGACCTTCAACAAGAGCAGAAATGCCTTTTAAATTGCCATTACAACCCCCTTCAAAATTTACGTTTTTTACTATACCTTCTTCTAATTCAAAGTTAATTTTTTTAGAACAAACAGAAGTAGGCGTGTATGTATTTGTATTTTTTTCTAAAATTTCCATTCGTATCTCTCCTTTTTTAAATATTAAATATTAAATATTAGATATTATAAACTTTTGAGTCACCACTACAAAGGATTAGAGGGCTTTATATTTTTTTTATCTAATTATTTAATTTAATTTAATTTAATTTTATTTAGTTTTATATTTATTTTTATATTTATTTTTAATATATACTAACGATAGTACTTTCCTTTATATTTTGGTGTAGGTTTGGTTGTAGATGTATCTTTAGTTATATCACTAGTTGTATCTTTAATTATATCGCTAGTTGCATCTTTAGTTATATCTTTAGTTATATCTTTAGACATAGCTTTACTAGATGTATCTTTAGAAATAACCTTTTCTTTGGAAGTAGTGCTAGTTGCTTTTTTTGTTTTGCTTGCGAGTCTTGTTCCTTTTTTGGTAGACTTACTGCCAGACTCATCTTCACCAAACTCATCTTCTAAAGTAGAGAAGCTGTCAGAATTAGTAGGATTAATAGGGTCTGATATAAGAGTAAGAACTGATGCCAATTCTTCAACTGTCACCATAGAACCTCTTTTCAATTCTATATTTCTAATTAGATTTAGAAGTTGAGCTTCGTTTGACTTTAGCTCTATATTTAGTTGAGCTATTGCTTCTTTGTGTTCACCCTCACATTCTTTTTGTTTGTATAGGAACTTTTCTTGTGTTTGTTTTTTTTGATTTTCGTAAGAGGTGTTTAATTCATTAAATTGTTCCGTTACTAAATTTGTTAAATTAGACATATTTTTAATCTATTCCTTTCGTGAAATTTTTAAATCAATTTACTTGTGCATAGAGGTGATTTTGTTAATTTATTCTATTTTTTAAACCAATAAATAATAATACAATTCATTTATTAATAATAACAAATTATTATTAATTTGTAAAGATTATAATAACAAATTATTTATATTTATGAAAATTTATTTTAATTATTTTGGGTGAAAGAGCCTATTTTTAATCTTTTCCATCTTCATATCCAGTAAATGGCTTACTTCAGCGCATTCCAAAAGCTCTAACTGAAATGAATTTTCTAATTCCTTAGGCACGTCTTTCTTGTATTTTACTTTGTGCTCCAAACTAGCCCAAAAGTCCATAGCTATAGTCCTAAATTGTACCTCTACTTTTACGTAAATTTTTTGATCTTGAAAAAATACTGGTACTTCTATTATTAAATGCAGACTCCTATAACCGTTTGATTTTGGATTTTTTATATAATCTTTTTCAGATATGATTATAACATCATCTTGCTTACTTAAACAATCCCTTAAAGTATAAATATCTTCTATAAAAGAACATATAATTCTTACCCCTGCTATATCTTTGATGTTTTCTTCTAAATCACCTATAGAGAGCGATGAAAGAGAGATATTTTTATTATTTACTTTCTCAAAAATGCTCTCAGGTGTCTTTAGTCTTGTTTTTATACTTTCTATGGGATTATAATTGTATTTTAAAGAAAATTCCTCGTCTAATACTTTAAACTTCGTATCTACTTGCATTAATGCACAGTGATACTTTGTCATCATTATTTTAAACGGCATAATATTTTGGTTTATTTTTTTAAAAAAGTCTTTTTCTAGTACGTGCTTGTCAATTAATGTTTTTTCCATTAAGTTACTCCCTATTCTTTCTTGAAACTAAATTATTTTTTAATTTTATATATCGGACTTTAATTATAACATAAAAAAATGAAATATTTTTAAAAAAATAAAAAAATATAGTAATATAATAAAAAAAAAATAAAAAATATATATAAACTAGAGGATATATACGTGTAATAAAAAAGACGTAGAATAAAAATAGGTAATTACGCACTAATAAATCTTGAAAAACACATCACATATATCACAATTGACGATTAATTTAAAAAAATATATTATTTATCTAAAAAAAATACTTGCATTAAAATCTTTAATATGATATAATCACTTTGTTGTGACGTTCAGAGCGATGAAATAGAAGGTTGATGCGTATTAATTGCGTGTGATATATATATGTTTTCTATGGAGCGATGTCCAGTTCAAGAAATCGGGCGACAAGTCACTGCAACAGGTCTATATTTAATTTAGATGTTAATTAAAAAAAATAATAAATTATATTTTCTATATATAACTAAATAAATTTAAAATTTTGGTTGATTTTAAGTAAATTTTTGTAATTATATATAATTTAATATAAACGTATTATAATATTTAATATCTAAAAACTAATTATTGATTTGCGCAGTCACCACTTGTCGTACTAAAGAAATTAAGTGCGAAAAGGAGGGGCTTTTTTTATGGCTAATCAAAAGCTAAGAATCAGTCTTAAAGCTTATGATCATAAGTTAATTGACCAATCAGCAGTACAAATTATAGAAACGGCTAAGAAAACAGGAGCGCAAGTAAGCGGACCAATACCACTTCCAACTAAAAAAGAAGTAGTAACTATTCTTAGAGCGGTTCATAAGTACAAAGATTCAAGAGAGCAATTTGAACTTAGAACTCATAAAAGATTGATAGATATTTCAATGCCAACACAAAAAACAATGGATACATTAAGTCGTTTAGACTTACCAGCAGGCGTTAATATCACATTAAAAACTATGTAGTAAATAAATAATAAAAAAACTAATAACAAGTATTAGCTTTAGCTATAAACTTACTTGTTAATAAAATAAAAGATTTTTCCACGCTAATATATATATATTAAATTAAAATATAAAAATTAGAGTGGTTTTGCCTTAATTATGATTGTCTAAAAAATAATATATAAGTCTATTTTAGATAATCCGCTATAGACTCGGAGGTGTAAATTTACATGAAAAAAAGCATTCTTGCTAAAAAAATCGGTATGACACAAATATTTACAGAAAATGGTATACTTATTCCAGTAACTGTATTAGAAGCAGGTCCTTGTGTTGTAACTCAAGTTAAAACAATGGAAAATGACGGATATGAAGCAGTTCAAGTTGGTTACGGAGAAGTAAAAGAAAAAAACCTTAACAACCCAACTAAAGGTCATTTTGAAAAATCTGGTGTTGTTCCTAAAAAATTATTAAAAGAATTTAAATTAGAAAATAGCACTGAATATAATCTTGGAGATGAGATTAAAGTAGATGTATTTGAAGCAGGCGATAAAATAGACGCAAGCGGTATATCTAAAGGAAAAGGTTTCCAAGGGTCTATCAAAAGACATAATCAAAGTAGAGGACCTATGTCACATGGTTCAAAATACCATAGAGGAACAGGTTCGTTATCTTCAGCTACTACACCTGGTAAAGTTAAAAAAGGTAAAAAAATGCCAGGACATATGGGAGCAGAAAAAGTAACTATTCAAAACCTTGAGGTTGTAAAAGTAGACGCAGAAAAGAATTTACTTCTTGTTAAAGGAGCTGTTCCTGGAAACAAAGGGTCTGTTCTTGTAATAAAAGAAAGCGTAAAGGCTTAATCTTTACGAAAGGAGGAAAAACTTAAATGTCAATAAATGTAAAAGTTTTAAATATGAGCGGCTCAGAAGTAGGCTCAGTTGAATTAAATGAAAATATTTTTGGTGTAGAAGTAAATGAACATGTAATGCATCAAGCAGTTGTTCAATATTTAGCTAACCAAAGACAAGGTACACAAAGCGCAAAAACACGTGCAGAAGTTCGTGGTGGTGGTAGAAAACCTTGGAAACAAAAAGGCACAGGACGTGCTAGACAAGGCTCAATTCGTTCTCCTCAATGGACAGGCGGGGGTGTTGTATTTGCACCAAAACCAAGAGATTACTCTTTTAAATTAAATAAAAAAGTTAAAAGATTAGCTCTTAAATCGGCTCTTACTACTAAAGTGAATGATAATAACCTTGTTGTAGTAGACGAAATTAAATTAGCAGAAATTAAAACTAAAGAAATGAAAAAAGTTTTAGATAATTTAAAAATAAATAAAGGGTTACTTGTATTAGAAGAAAATGACAGAAATGTTAGTTTATCTATGAGAAATATCCCAAATATGAAAACAGCTGGTATTAATACTATTAATGTATATGATATCTTAAAATATGAAAGCTTTATAGTAACTAAAGGAGCTTTACAAAAAATTGAGGAGGTGTACAACTAATGGCAGATATAAAATATTATGATGTTATATTAAAACCTGTTGTAACTGAAAGAAGTATGGGTCTAATGACTGAAGGAAAATATACTTTTTATGTACACCCAACAGCTACTAAAATTCAAATTAGACAAGCGGTAGAGAAAATGTTTGAAGGTGTTAAAGTTGATTCAGTGCATACTATGAATTTAGTAGGAAAAACTAAAAGACGTGGTAAAGTATCAGGAAAAACAAATAACAGAAAAAAAGCTATTGTTGCATTAAAAGAAGGTAGTAAAGAAATAGAGATTTTTCAATCTATGTAAATCTATGTAAATCTATGTAAAAGAATCTATATAAGAAATATAGAAATATAGAAATATAGAAAATAAAAGACTTGCATTTCATATATTTTTCTTGTATAATATTAAAAATATATGTTATATAATATGATATGTGAGCTTGAGTTAAAATATCAAGCTATATCTAAAATGTTGAAATGCAACAAGAAACGCACGGAAACGTTGTATAATAAAAAACATAAAAATATGAAAGGAGAGTAATAATGGGTATAAAAAGATTTAAACCTTATACGCCTTCAAGAAGACAGATGACAGTTTCTGACTTCTCTGAAATTACTAAAAAAACTCCTGAGAAAAGTTTAGTTGTACACATGAAAACAACAGCTGGACGTAATAATCAGGGTAAAATTACTGTTCGTCATCATGGTGGGGGACACAAAAAGAAATATAGAATTATTGATTTTAAAAGAAATAAAGATGGTATAGAAGCAACTGTTAAGGCTATCGAGTATGATCCAAACAGAACTTCAAATATTGCTTTAATAGCTTATAGAGATGGTGCTAAATCTTATATTATAGCTCCTCATGGATTAAAAGTAGGCGATGTATTAATGAATGGTCCAGAAGCCGAAATTAAATTAGGTAATACACTTCCTATGAAAAATATTCCTATAGGTTCTGAAATCCATAATATAGAAATGACACCGGGAGCAGGCGGACAATTAGTACGTGCCGCTGGAAATGTAGCTCAGCTTATGGCAACAGAAGGAAAATATGCAACAGTAAGACTTCCATCTGGTGAAATGAGATTATTACCTATTAATTGTAGAGCAACTATTGGTCAAGTAGGAAATATAGACCATAACTTAATTAATATAGGTAAAGCAGGGGTTAAACGTCATATGGGTATACGTCCAACAGTTCGTGGTTCTGTTATGAATCCAAATGACCATCCACATGGTGGTGGTGAAGGACGTTCTCCAATAGGTAGACCAGCTCCTTGTACGCCTTGGGGTAAACCAGCTCTTGGTTACAAAACTAGAAAGAAACATAAAGCAAGCAATAAATATATTGTTCGTGCTAGAAATAAAAAATAATTAATTAAATAAAAGGAGGCTATTTTAAATGGCTAGATCACTTAAAAAAGGTCCTTTTTGTGATAATCACTTATTAAAAAAAGTTGATGCGCAAAATGACGCTGGTACTAAAAATGTTATAAAAACTTGGTCTCGTCGTTCTACTATTTTTCCAGAAATGATAGGTCATACTATCGCTGTGCATGATGGTAGAAAACACGTTCCTGTGTATATTACTGAGGATATGGTAGGTCACAAACTAGGTGAGTTTGCTCTAACTAGAACTTACAGAGGACATGGAAAAGACGCAGATAAAAAATCAAGAGTACGTTAATTAAAATTAAGTCGAAAGGGGGCAAAATTTAAAATGTCTGAACAAGCTCAAGAAATTCAACAAACAGAAAAAATAAGAAGTAGAAGCAAGTATAAAAGAAAAGTTAGAAATGTAGCAACTAGAGAGCTTAAAAAACAAAGAGCAGAAGCTCACCATATGCATGCTAGAATTTCTAATACTAAAGCTAGAATAGTTTTAGACCAAATTAAAGGAAAAGATGCTAGCGAAGCTTTAGCTATACTTTCTTATTCGCCAAGATTTGCAGCAGAATTAATCTCAAAAGTTTTAAAGTCTGCTATAGCTAATGGTGAACACAATCTAGGTTTTGATGTAGATAAATTATATGTAGATGAAGTAGTTGCTAATCAAGGACCAACTATGAAAAGAATACGTCCAAGAGCGCAAGGTAGAGCGTATAGAATAAACAAGCGCACAGCCCATATTTCTATATATCTTAAAGAAAGATAATTATTATATAAAATAAAATAAAAACATGAAAGGAAAAGCTATTTGAAAATATTAAGTTTATATTTTAAATGGCAGGATGACAGACGATGGGTCAAAAAGTAAATCCACATGGTCTAAGAGTTGGGGTTATCAAAGATTGGGATTCTGTATGGTATGCAGATAAACAAGATTATGCTGACTTTCTAGTAGAAGATAATACTCTTAGAACTTGTATTAAAAAGAAATTAAAAGACTCTAGTGTTTCAAGAATTCAAATAGAAAGAGTTAATGGAACAGATGATAAAGCAAGAGTTAAAATAACTATTCATACTGCTAAACCAGGGAATGTAATAGGTAGAAAAGGTGAAGCAATCCAAAAATTAACAGCAAGTCTTCAAAAATTAACAGAACAAAAAGTTCTTGTAAATATAGAAGAAATTAGAAGACCAGAGCTTGATGCAACTCTCGTGGCAGAAGATATAGCACGTCAATTGGAAAATCGTGTTACTTTTAGGAGAGCTATGAAACAAGCAATGACAAGAACTATGAGAGCCAATGCAAAAGGTATCAAAACAGCTTGTTCAGGTCGTTTAGGAGGAGCAGAGATGGCTCGTACTGAACATTATCATGAGGGTACTATACCACTTCAAACTTTAAGAGCAGACATAGATTATGGCTTTGCAGAAGCAGACACAACTTATGGAAAAATAGGTGTTAAAGTTTGGATTTACAAAGGTGAAGTTCTTCCTCAAAAAACTAACAAGGAAGGAAGTGGTAAGTAATGTTAATGCCAAAAAGAGTAAAAAGACGTAAACAATTTAGAGGTCGTATGACTGGAAAAGCAACTCGTGGTAATAAAATTACTTACGGTGAATTCGGTATCCAAGCAATGGAGCCAAGCTGGATTACTTCAAATCAAATAGAATCAGCACGTATAGCAATGACTAGATACATCAAACGTGGTGGTAAAGTTTGGATAAAAGTATTCCCAGATAAGCCAATAACAGAAAAGCCAGCAGAAACTCGTATGGGTTCTGGTAAAGGTTCTCCTGAGTATTGGGTTGCAGTAGTAAAACCAGGTAGAATTATGTTTGAAATTGCAGGTGTAAGTGAAGAAATCGCTCGTGAAGCACTCCGTCTTGCTATTCACAAGTTACCTATTAAGTGCAAAATAGTATCACGTGCTGAACAAGATAAAGAATTAGCATTAGAAAGTGAACAAGCTTAAAATAAAACTGCTTAAATAAATCTATAAAAATATATAAAAGCATATAATTTGTAGGTTTGAAATATATAAATTATAGTCAAATTAAAAAAGAAAGGATTGCCATCAAAACAAAAATCTCTTTAAAATTAGTTTAGCTATTGTGAGTCCAATATATTGCGAAAGTGATATAGTCAGAGGTGAACCTTGAGGGTGTTAGTGTAAAAAATAGGCGAAAACCAAGCCCTACAAAAAAGTAATAATTTTAATTTAAACTAAAATTTATGTATGTAGGATTCGTTGTATCCGAATTTACGCCTTTGGAGTGTTATACCAAATGAAAGTGTCTAAAATATAAATAGTATTTTTAGTCAAGTCAAACACGATGAACAAGGAATTAAACAAGAACTATAGGTTTTATAGATTTTTGGCAACGGTGATAACAATGAAAGCTAAGGATTATGTATTAGAATTAAAAAATAAATCTACTAGTGAACTAAGTAATGAATTAGTAACAGCTAAAAAAGAGTTATTTAATCTAAGATTCCAAAATGCTACTAACCAGTTAGGTAATACGGCAAGAATAAAAGAAGTAAGAAGAAATATTGCTCGTATACAAACTGTTATGACTCAAAAAGAAAAAGAATTAGTTTAATTAATATCTTAAGTAATTATTAATTAAAAAAAATATAATAAAAATCAAGAAAGGAGTATTTTTAGTGGAGAATGTTGAAAGAAATCTTCGTAAAACAAGAATAGGTAAAGTTGTAAGTGATAAAATGGAAAAAACTATTGTTGTTGCAGTAGAAAACAATGTAAAACACCCTTTATACAAAAAAATCGTTAAGAAAACTTATAAATTAAAAGCTCATGACGAAAACAATGAATGTGGAATCGGTGACCGTGTTAAAGTTATGGAAACAAGACCTTTATCAAAAGATAAAAGATGGAGACTTGTTAGTATATTAGAAAAAGCTAAATAATTATTTTTATATAATAAAAAAAATTTTATGAAAGGAAAAGTTATTTGAAATATAATTATTTATATATTTAATATTTTAAATAGCAGGGCGCAGAATTGGTACAACAAGAATCAAGATTAGTTGTTGCAGATAACTCAGGTGCAAAAGAATTATTATGTATTAGAGTTCTAGGTGGTTCAACTAGAAGATATGCTCATATAGGTGATGTTATAGTTGCAACTGTGAAAGATGCAACACCAGGAGGCGTTGTAAAAAAAGGTGAAGTTGTTAAAGCTGTAGTTGTAAGAACTGTAAAAGGTGCTTCAAGACCAGATGGTTCTTATATAAAATTTGACGAAAATGCAGCGGTAATAATAAGAGATGATAAAAATCCAAGAGGTACACGTATCTTTGGACCAGTTGCTAGAGAGCTTAGAGAAAAGCAATTTATGAAAATATTATCTCTTGCACCAGAAGTATTATAATAGGGGGTGTAGAATTGAAAGTTAAAAGAGGTGACACTGTACTAGTTACAGCTGGAAAAGAAAAAGACAAACAAGGAAAAATCCTTCTTGTAGACAGAAAAAATGACAGAGTAATAGTAGAAGGTGTTAATATGATTAAAAAACACCAAAAACCTAGTGCTATAAATCCATCAGGAGGAATAATTACAAAAGAAGCTCCAATACATGTTTCAAACGTAATGTATCTTCATAATGGAAAACCAAGCAAACTCGGTTATAAAGTAGAAGTAGTAGATGGAAAAAAAGTTAAAAAAAGAGTAGTTAAAAAAACTGGTGAAGTTATAGATTAATACTCAAATATTATGAAAGGAGAAATTTATAAGTGAGCGAATTAAGAGAATATTATGAAAGCACTATCGTAGATGCTATGATGCAAAAGTTTTCATATAAAAATAAATTAGAAGTTCCTAAAATCGAAAAAATAGTTATTAATATGGGTCTTGGAGAAGCAAAAGAAAATGCAAAAATAATGGATAATGCAGTAAGAGATTTATCTATTATAGCAGGACAAAAACCAGTGATAACTAAAGCTAAAAAATCAATTGCAGCGTTTAAACTTCGTGCAGGTATGCCAATAGGTTGTAAAGTAACTCTTAGAGGCGAAAAAATGTACAGTTTTGCAAGTAGATTAATAAATTTAGCTCTACCTCGTGTAAGAGATTTTAGAGGTGTAAGTGCAAATTCATTTGATGGAAGAGGTAACTATACGTTAGGTGTTAAAGAGCAGTTAATGTTCCCAGAAATCCAATATGATAAAATCGATAAAATCAGAGGTATGGATATAGTTTTTGTAACAACAGCAAAAACAGACGAAGAAGCAAGAGAATTATTAACGTTATTTAATATGCCGTTTAAAAAATAATGGAGGAAAAAATATATGGCTAAAAAATCTATGGTCGTAAAGCAACAAAGAGAGCCAAAACATTCAACGCAAGCTTATACTCGTTGCAGAATCTGTGGTAGACCACATGGTTATTTAAGAAAATTTGGTATATGTCGTATTTGTTTCCGTGAATTAGCCTACAAAGGTCAAATCCCGGGAGTTAAAAAAGCAAGCTGGTAATATATAAGAAAGGAGGATTTTTAAAATGTCAATGAGTGATCCAATTGCAGATATGCTTACAAGAATTAGAAATGCAAATACTGCAAAACATAATACTGTAGATGTACCTTCTTCAAAAGTAAAAGAAGCGATAGCAGATATATTAGTAAAAGAAGGTTATGTTAAAGGTTTTGAAATAATAGAAGATGGCGTTAAGAAAAATATGAGAATAACGCTTAAATACGGAGCAACTAAAAATGAAAAAGTTATCTCTGGTATAAAAAGAATATCTAAGCCAGGTCTTAGAGTCTATGCAAATAAAGAAGAACTCCCAAGAGTTTTAGGTGGTCTAGGTACTGCAATAATTTCAACTAATAAAGGAATTATAACAGACAAAGATGCAAGAAAACTAGGTGTAGGCGGAGAAGTAATAGCTTTCGTTTGGTAGCATATTATATATCTAATAATAAAAAAAAGAAAGGAAAAGTTATTTGAATTATTTTAAATAACAGGTGCGATTAATGTCACGTATAGGTAAATTACCTGTTGCTATTCCAGCTGGCGTAGATGTAAAGCTAGAGGAAGGCAATGTTATTACTGTTAAAGGTGCTAAAGGTACTTTAACACGTAAATTAGTAGACGATTTAACAATTGTTGTAGAAAACAATGAAATAGTTGTAACTAGACCAAGTGATTTAAAAAGATATAAATCTTTACATGGACTTACAAGAACGCTTATATACAACATGGTTGTAGGTGTAACAGAAGGTTATACAAAAGTTCTTGAAATAAATGGAGTAGGTTATAGAGCAGCAAAATCAGGAAATAAATTAAATCTTACTCTTGGTTATTCTCATCCAGTAGAAATGATAGACCCAGAAGGTTTAACTTCAGCAGTAGAGGGGAATAAAATAACAGTTTCAGGTATAGATAAAGAAAAAGTAGGTCAGTTTGCAGCAGAAATAAGAGCAAAACGTCCACCAGAGCCATATAAAGGCAAAGGTATCAAATACGAAACTGAGCATATAAGACGTAAAGTAGGTAAAACAGGTAAAAAATAATTATAAAAAATAATTATAAAAAAAAATAGGGAGGAAACAAAGCATGATAAGAAAGCCATCACGTGCTGAAGCTAGAGTAAAACGTCACTTAAGAATTCGTAATAAAGTGAGTGGAACAGCACAAAAACCAAGATTGGCAGTATTTAGAAGTAATATGCATATCTATGCTCAAGTAATAGATGATACGATAGGTAATACATTAGTTTCAGCATCTACTATGGAAGCAGATATAAAAAGCAAACTTTCTAAAACTTCAGATGTAGAAGCAGCTAAATTAGTTGGAGAAGAAGTAGCAAAAAAAGCTTTAGCTAAAGGAATTGATACAGTGGTATTCGACCGTGGAGGATATTTGTATCAAGGTAAAGTGGAAGCTTTAGCAGAAGCAGCAAGAGAAGCTGGATTAAAATTCTAATAAAAAAATATTAAGAAAGGAAAAGCTACTAAAATATTTGAAAATAAAAAAATAAATAATAATAATAATATTTTTGTTTATATTTATATTTATATTTTAGATGGTAGGAAAAACACTTGAGAAACAGAATTAATGCAAAAGAGCTTGATTTAAAAGACAAAGTTGTTACGATTAAGCGTGTTACAAAAGTTGTAAAAGGTGGTCGTACATTCAGATTTGCTGCACTTGTGGTAGTAGGAGATGAAAACGGACATGTAGGTGTTGGTCTTGGAAAAGCTACTGAAATACCAGATGCAATAAGAAAAGGCAAAGAAGATGCCGAAAAAAATCTTATATATATAGAGCGTAACGAAAATAATAGTGTTTATCATGAAACATTAGGAAAATTCGGAAGTGCTACTGTTTTATTAAAACCAGCTCCAGAAGGTACAGGAGTTATAGCAGGGGGTCCTGCACGTGCTGTACTTGAATTAGCAGGTATAAAAAATATTAGAACTAAATCTTTAGGTTCTAATAACAAGAAGAATGTTGTAAATGCAACTATTGAAGGGTTAGCAAGTATAACAACTCCTGAGCGTGTTGCAAGACTTCGTGGAAAATCACTCGAAGAAATAATGCGTTAGGAGGATTGTCGAAATGAAATTAAAAATTACGTTAGTTAAATCTACTATAGGTGCTATTCCTAAGCACAGAAAAACTGTAGAAGCTTTAGGTCTTAAAAGACCTGGAAATTCTGTGGAACAAGAAGATAATGCTTCTACAAGAGGCATGATTAAACAAGTTTCACATTTATTAAAAGTAGAAGAAGTAGAATAATTTAAAAAAACAAAATAAAAAAATTTAAGAAAGGAAAAGCTACTTAAATATTAAATTAAATATTAAATTAAATAAAATATATAATATTTATTTATATTTTAAGTGGTAGGTGTCCTAGTGAGATTAGAAGAATTAAAACCAGCAGTAGGTTCAACAAGAAAAAATTTCCGTAGAGGTCGTGGACATGGTTCAGGTAACGGAAAAACTGCAGGTAGAGGTCATAAAGGGCAAAATGCACGTTCAGGCGGTGGTGTAAGACCAGGGTTTGAAGGTGGACAAATGCCTCTTTATAGAAGAATACCGAAAAGAGGTTTCCATTGTATAAATCACAAAGAAATCGTTGCAATAAATGTAAGTCATTTAAATGTATTTGAAGACGGTGCAGTTATTGATATACAAGCTCTTAAATCAAAAGGTTTAGTAAGTAATCCTAAAGATGGAGTTAAAATTCTTGGTAATGGTGATTTAACTATAAAAAATATCATTGTGCAAGTAAATGCGTTTAGCAAATCAGCAACAGAAAAAATCGAAGCAACAGGCGGAAAAGCTGAGGTGATTTAATGTTTTCAACCTTTAGGGATGCTTGGAAAGTACAGGAGTTAAGACAAAGAATATTATTTATGCTATTTATATTAATTGTCTTAAGAATAGGAACAAAAATCACTGTACCAGGTATTAACTTAGCAGAACTTAGTATGCAAGGTGATCCAACTCTATATAATATAGTGACTGGGGGAGCTTTCGGAACTATTTTTGCGTTAGGGATTGGGCCATATATTACATCGTCGATTATTATGCAGTTATTAACTGTAGCTTTACCTCCTCTCGAGCAATTGAGCAAAGAGGGTGAGCAAGGCAAAAAAATTATAAACAAATACACAAAAATATTAGCAATTATATTTGCTTTTATTCAGTCAGCAGGTCAAATATATTCTTTACAATATGCTTTTGTACATCAAACCATGTGGGTCTATATAGTGGCGACGGTCTCTATGATGACTGGAACTATATTAATCATGTGGTTGGGAGAAAAGCTTACTGAAAAAGGTATAGGAAATGGTACGTCTTTTGTAATATTCGCAAATATCGTATCAAATTTACCTCTAGCGGTAAATCAATTTAGAGTAATGGTAGCAAGTGGAGAAACAGGTGAATATCTAAAAGTGGCATTAATGTTAGTTTTATTTATAGTACTTATATCTTTTGTAATATTAGTACAAGATGGGGAAAGAAGAATCCCTGTGCAGTATTCTAAAAAAATGGTAGGGCAACAAATATATGGCGGACAATCAACGTTTATCCCTATTAAAGTAAATATAGCAGGTGTAATGTCTATTATATTCGCAATATCTATATTACAATTTCCACAAACTATATCTCAGTTCTGGAGAACTCCTCCAGAGTGGTTGTCTAAATTAGTAGAAATATTAAATATAACAAGTCCAATAGGAAGTGTTTTATATATAATATTAATTTTTTGTTTTACTTCTTTTTATACGTCTTTTTCGTTTAATCCAGTAGAAGTAGCAGAAAATATGAAAAAAAGTGGTGGATTTATACCAGGTATAAGACCAGGTAAGCCTACGTCAGAATTTATACAAAATGTAGTAAATAAAATATCTATGATAGGTGCTTGTTCTTATTCACTTATAGCAATAGTGCCAGTATTATTTGAATGGTTATTTAAAGTTAATGTAGGACTAGGAGGAACAACTTTGCTTATAGTAACAGGGGTTGCACTAGAAATAACTAAGCAATTAGATGCTCAGCTCTTAATGAGAAATTATAAAGGATTTTTAGGCTAATATATTAAATTATATATTAAATTATATATTAAAAAACCATTAACAAAGAAAGGTAAAATTAAATCATGAAGCTAGTACTTATAGGAAGTCCAGGAGCTGGAAAAGGAACGCAAGCAAAAGTTTTATCAAGTCATTTTAATATAGCTCATATCTCTACAGGTGATTTATTAAGAGAAGAAATTAATCAAAAAACTGAATTAGGGCTCAAAATTACTGATATAATAAATTCAGGTCAATTAGTATCTGATGATATTCTAGCAGAGCTCCTAGCTAGTAGAGTTAAAAAAGATGATTGCAAAAATGGATTTATATTAGATGGTTATCCAAGAAATACTCAACAAGCAGACGAACTACCTAGTTTAGTTGGTGAAATAGACAAAGTTGTTCTTATAGAAGTACAAGATGAGTTTATAATCGAACGTATGGTAGGAAGAAGAAGTTGTCCTAAGTGTGGAATGATGTATCATATTAAATATAATCCGTCTGAAAAAGAAGGTATTTGTAATGGTTGTGATGTTGATTTACAACAAAGAAAAGATGATAATGAAGAAGTAGTTGCAAATAGAATTGCTATTTATCATAAAACAACATCGCCTATTATAGATTATTATAAAAATAAAGGTATTTTATTAGAAGTAAGCGGTATAGGAGAAATATCTCAAATAAGCCAAGAACTAATAAGTACTCTAGAAAATCAAGGTGCAAAATAATGGCCATTACTATAAAAAATGAAGTCCAAATAAATAAAATGAAAGAAGCTTGCAAAATAAATCGTGAAGCAATGGAGCTTATAGAAAAAAATATACGTGTCGGAGTCTCAACGATGGAGCTTGATAAGTTAGCTTTTGATTATATTAGTGAAAATGGTGGAGTGCCATCTTTTAAAGGTTATGGAGGGTTCACAGGAAGCATCTGTGCCTCTATTAATAACCAATTAATTCATGGAATACCATCAAAAAATGCTATATTAAAAGAAGGTGATATATTTAGTGTAGATATAGGAACTTTTAAAAATGGATTTCATGCAGATATGGCCAGAACTTTCCCTGTAGGAAAAATATCACAAGAAGCCCAAAATCTAATAGATGTAACAAAGCAATCTTTCTTTGAAGGAATAAAATATGCAAAAGTTGGTAATTATTTATATGATATATCAGGTGCAATAGAAAGCCATATATTAAAAAATGGTTACTCTATAGTAGAAGATTTTGTGGGGCATGGAATAGGCAAAAACCTACATGAAGACCCTCAAATACCAAATTTTAAACCAAAAAATCAAAGAGGTTGCAAATTAGTAAAAGGTATGACTCTAGCAATAGAACCTATGGTGAATATAGGAAAAAAAGAAGTGAAAGTGCTTCAAGATGGTTGGACAGTCGTTACTAAAGATGGTTCGTTATGTGCTCATTACGAAAACACTATTTTAATAACAGAAGGTGAACCAGAAATTTTAACTATTTAGTATTTTAATCTGAATATTAAAATATTAAAATTTAAAGAAGGTGATTTTTTGGAAAATATTAATAATTTTAATAGTGTTAGTATAGGTCAAATTGTCTATGTAAAAAAAGGGCGTGGTAAGTCAAACCCATTTATAGTAGTAAATTTAGACAAAGATTTTTTATACTTAGTCGATGGTGATACTAGAAAGCTTGAAAAACCAAAAAAGAAAAATAAAAAGCATATACAAATAGTAAATCAAATAGATTATAATATAAAGAAAAAACTAGAAGAAAAATTATATTTATTAGATGCAGATATAAGAAAAGCATTAAAGCCTTATAAAAATAATACCAATATTAATGCCAATAGTCAAAAAAAAGCTATCAGTAATTAACAAGAAAAGTTGAAAAAAGTTGAAAAATTTATAAAACTCTCTATTGAATTTATTGAATTTTTATAAGTTGAAAGGCTTTGAAGAATATTAAAATTAAAAAATATAAAAGAAAGGATTGCCAAAAAAAAATAAATATGTTAGAATAAGCTTAGTTATAAAAGCAAGTTGTAATTAATAAATATTTATAAAAAAAACTAGTAAAATTTTGGCAATGGTTTAAGCTTTGGCTAAAAACGATGTTATAGAAGTAGAAGGAGTTGTCCTTGAAAAACTTCCAAACGCAACATTTAAAGTAGAACTTGAAAATGGGCATCAAATTTTAGCCCATATATCAGGTAAATTACGCATGAATTTTATTAAGGTAATCCCAGGTGATAAAGTAATGATAGAAATGTCGCCGTATGATTTAACAAAAGGCAGAATTACTTGGAGAGACAAATAAAATCAACTTGGTATAATATAATTAATATATAAATTTATATAAATTTTATGAAAGGAAAAGCTTAAAATAAAATAATGTTTATTAATTTAATTTAAGTTAGTAATTAATTAATATATATTTTAAGTAGCATGAATAAAATGAAAGTAAGACCATCTGTAAAACCAATGTGTGAAAAATGTAGAATAATAAAAAGAAAAGGTGCGATAAGAGTGATTTGTGAAAATCCAAAGCACAAACAAAGACAAGGTTAATAAGAAATATTAAATATAAAAATATTAAATATATGATATATGAAGGTACGAGAACCTTCAAAGATCTGTTAATCAAAAATAAAATTTAAAAAATTATAATTAGTAGAAAATTAAAATAAAATAAAAATATTTTAGTTTGAATTTGTAGGAGGTGCAAGAATTAATGGCACGTATTTCGGGTGTTGATTTACCAAGAGAAAAACGTATAGAAATAGCTCTTACTTATGTTTATGGTATAGGTCGTCCTAGTTCTAAAAGAATTTTAGCAGAGGCAGGAGTTAATCCAGATAGCAGAGTAAGAGAATTATCAGAAGATGAAGTATCTAAAATTCGTGAGATAATAGATAAATCGCAAACGGTAGAAGGGGATTTAAGAAGAGAAGTAGCCCTTAATATTAAGCGTTTGGTAGAAATCGGTTGTTATAGAGGAATTCGTCATAGGAGAGGTCTTCCAGTAAGAGGTCAAAAAACTAAGACTAATGCTAGAACTAGAAAAGGACCTAGACGAACAGTTGCAAATAAGAAAAAATAAAGAATACAAATAAAATCTAAGAAAGGATAAGCTATTAAAAAAAATATAAAAAATTATATTTTTAGTAGCAGGTTTAAAGTTAAATGGCTAAAAAGACAGTTAAAAAAGCTACAGGTCGTAAACGTCGTGACAGAAAAGTCGTAGAACGTGGGCAAGCGCATATCCAGTCAACTTTTAATAATACGATTGTAACTATTACAGATGCTTCGGGAAATGCACTTTCTTGGGCAAGTGCTGGGGAATTAGGATTTAGAGGTTCAAAAAAATCAACACCTTATGCAGCTCAAATGGCGGCTGATAAGGCGGCAGTGGCAGCTAAAGATTATGGACTTAGAACAGTAGAAGTTTTTGTAAAAGGTCCAGGAAGTGGTAGAGAAGCAGCGATAAGAGCGTTACAAGCAGCAGGTTTAGATGTGACAATGATAAAAGATGTTACGCCAGTTCCACATAATGGTTGTAGACCACCAAAAAGAAGAAGAGTTTAATTAAAAAATAAAATAAAATTAAATTAAATTAAATATGAAATATATTAGGAGGTACTAAATGGCAAGAGATATGACTCCTGTTCTTAAAAGATGTAGATATCTTGGAATAGATCCAGTTATTATGGGTGTTAATAAAAAACCAAGTAAACGTAAAAGAACAATGAGAAAATTAAGCGAATATGGTATACAGTTAAAAGAAAAACAAAAAGTTAAATTTATATATGGTGTTTTAGAAAAACAATTCAGAAATTATTATAAAACAGCAGATAGAATTCCAGGAATTACAGGTGATAATCTTTTAAGAATTCTTGAAACTAGATTAGATAATGTAGTATATAGATTAGGTTTAGCAAGAACAAGAAAAGAAGCTAGACAAATAGTAAGACATAATCTATTAGTAGTAAATGGAAAAAAACTAAACATACCATCTTATCAAGTAAAAGCTGGTGATGTGATAGAAGTAAAAGAAAATAAAAAAGATTTACAAAGATTTAAAGATGTGCTAGAGGTGACAGGCTCAAGAATTGTACCAGATTGGTTAACTTCTGATCAAGAAACTCTTAAAGGAACTGTAGTTACACTTCCAACAAGAGAGAATATTGAATTCGAAATAAATGAAACGCTTATCATAGAGTTATATTCTAAATAATAATAATAAATATTTTTTTAGATATGTTATTATTTATGTTTAATGTTTAATTAATGTTTAAGATATTTATTAAGGAGGTTAGGTAGTGTTAGGATTTGAGAAGCCTCGCATTGAAATTGCTGAAATATCAGATGATGGAAAATATGGTAGATTTGTTGTCCAGCCTTTAGAAAGGGGTTACGGAGTAACTCTTGGAAATTCTTTAAGAAGAATATTATTATCTTCTTTACCAGGAACTGCAGTTAGCAATATAAAAATAGAAGGTGTATTACATGAATTTAGTGTAATAAAAGGTGTAAAAGAAGATGTATCTGAAATAATATTAAATCTTAAAAATTTAGCCATAAAAAACACAAGTGATGGAAATGAACCTAAAATAGCTTATATTGATTTTACTGGAGAAGGTGAAATAACAGCAGCTGATATAAAAGTAGATTCTGATATAGAAATTGTAAACCCAGACTTACACATTGCTACTCTAAGTGGTGGAATGGAAAGTAAGCTTTTTATGGAAATAATTATTACAAAAGGTAGAGGATATGTTGAGGCTGCAAAAAATAAAAAGGCAGACCAACCTATAAGAATGATACCTGTTGATTCTTTATATACACCAGTAGAAAGAATAAATTTTATTGTAGAAGATACTCGTGTTGGACAAATTACAGACTATGATAAACTAACGTTTGAAGTTTGGACTAACGGAACAACAACGCCAGATGACGCAGTAAGCTTAGGGGCAAAAGTTCTAAACGAGCATTTAGCATTATTTATTGATTTATCAGATAGTGCGAAAAATACAGAAATTATGGTCGAAAAAGAAGAAAGTAAGAAAGAAAAAGTTTTAGAGTTAAGTATCGAAGAATTAGATCTTTCAGTACGTTCTTATAACTGTCTTAAACGTGCAGGTATTAATACAGTGGAAGACCTTGCAAATAAAACAGAAGATGATATGATGAAAGTACGAAACTTAGGGCGTAAGTCTCTAGAAGAAGTACTAGGTAAAATAACAGAATTAGGTCTTGCATTAAGCCCTAGTGATGATTAATAAAAAATAAAAAATAAAATTTAAAGGAGGCTTATTAGACATGGCTGGATATAGAAAACTTGGTCGTACATCAAGTCAGCGTAAGGCGTTACTTAGAAATCAAGTGACAAACCTTTTATATCATGGAAGAATTAAAACTACTGAAGCTAAAGCTAAAGAAATTAGAAGAATAGCAGAAAAGTTAATAACTCTTGCTGTTAAAGAACATAAAAATTTTGAAGTAGTAACAGTTAAAGCTAAAGTAGCTAAAAAAGACGAAAATGGTAAAAGAATTAAGGAAGATTTAAACGGTAAAAAAGTTACTGTTTTTGACGAAATAGACAAAGAAATTAAAAAAGATCTTCCAACAAGATTAAATGCAAGAAGAAAAATTTTAAGCGTACTTTATCCTGTGACAGAAGTTCCTGCAGATGGCAGAAAGAAAAGAGCTAATACTGTTGAGGTAGATATGGCTAAAAAAATGTTTGATGAAATCGGTCCAAAATATGTAGGTAGACCGGGTGGTTATACACGTATAGTTAAATTAGGTGCTAGACGTGGTGACGGAGCTGAAGAAGTTATTATTGAGTTAGTATAATAGTATATTAAATTAAATTAAATAATAATAAATAAAAAATAAGCTTATATTTAATTTTAAATATAGGCTTATTTTAATATTTTAATATTTTATTATTATTTTATTTTTTTATTTTTTACAAGATTCTAATAAATCTATTAGCTCTTGCTCGTTAAAGTGATAGTCTTTGCTACAAAAATGGCAATGAAGAGTAGCTTTTTTGTCTTCGTTTATTATGTCAGTAAGCTCTTGTTCGCCCACGCTTATAAGTGCTTTTTCTATTTTAGGTCTTGAGCAATTGCAATAAAAAGATACAGGGATTGTATCTAATATATTATAGCCAATGTCATTAAATAATAGGTCTAGTATGTCTTCAGGAGTATTATTTTCTTCAAGTAATTCAGTAAAAGGCTTTAGATTAGCCAACTTATTTTCTAGCTTGTCTATTATTTCTTCGTCGGCATCTGGTAGCATTTGTATTATAAAACCGCCAGACTGTTTAATACTATAATCTCTATCTACAAGAACTCCGAGACTCACAGCAGAAGGAGTTTGTTCTGATTTGGCAAAATAATAAGTCAAGTCTTCTGCTATTTCTCCTGAAATTAAAGGAGTATGCCCCACATAAGGCTCTTTTAGCCCCATATCTTTTATAATAGTCATATCGCCAAACCCAAGAGCTTCTTGAACATCTAGTTTGCCATTAGGTTTAAGAGGGATATCAACTCTAGGGTTAAAAGGGTAGCCTTTAACACGTGCTTTAGAGTCGCCAGTCACGAGAAGCCCTCTAGCAGGTCCATCACCTGTTATTTTAAGCGTAATCAAATCCTTTTCAGATTTTAGCATACAGCCCATAATAGCAACGGCAGTAAGGCTTCTACCAAGTCCAGCCGATATAACAGGCGAAGTTTGGTGATTTAAAAAAGCTTGTTGAACAGTTTCTTTAGTATTTGCAATAAAAACCCTTACGCTACCATTACCAGCAGTAGCTCTTAGTATATAGTCTTTATTATTATTTATATTATTCTCACTCATATTTATTAAAAATCTCCTAGTTTAGTTTTATTTAATTTAATTTTAGTTTATTTTATTTTATTTTTATTTATTTCACGTGCAACAAAAAAAATACGTTGGCTTTCCTCTTTTGGAGGCTCAAAAGTTAACTCGTCGTAAACGGCTAAAAACTCCAGCCCAGCCTCGCTTAACAGTTCTTTTATTTTGTTAATGCTATAAGCTTTCTCGTAGTGAAACTCCTCAAATCTTTGATATAAATTATTATTATTATTATTATCATCACTATATTTAATAAAAAAATTAGTGTAAAATTCGTTTATTTGTTCTTCGTCGTCATAAAAATTCTCTAGCGTGTAGGCGCAGTTATCTTGAGCATCTGAGAAAGTGTTATCGCCAAGAATATTCTTAAACTTATATTCTGTATTTAGGTCAAAAACAAAAAGACCATTAGGCTCTAAGTAGTTGTTTACGAGCTTAAATACTTCCAGTAATTCATATTCATAAAGTATATAGTTTAAGCTATCGCACACGCTTATAACACTATCTACCGTCCCAAAAAGCTCAAACGCTGTCATATCTTGCTCTAAAAAAAGTATATCTAAATTTTGCTTTAAAGCTTTTTGCTTAGCTATATTTAACATCTCTTGTGAAATATCTATACCTATCATGTCATAGCCTTTGTTTTTTAGTGCGATAGTCATTTCACCAGTACCGCACCCCAGTTCTACTATAATATTAGACTTAAATTCTAGTTTAAATCTATTAAAAATATCTTGCATATATAAAGTCCAGTCTTCGTAGGGTACATCTTGCATAAAAATATCATAAACATCTGCAAAATTCTCGTAAATAGCCATGTAAAAAAATCCTCCTATTATATTACATACAAAACTACAAAAAAATATAATTAATTATTAAATAATTTATAATAATTAATTATATAATTTTATTGGAAATTATTCAAGCTAATTTTATATAATTATTTTATGTATTCAACCCCAAGCTTATCAACAAAGCTTTATCTACTTTACTCATAATAAAATTATCTAGATGTCCAATTTTTTCTTTCATTCTTTTTTTATCAATAGTCCTAACTTGTTCAAGCAAAACAACTGAGTCTTTAATTAAAGGGTATCTAGCACAGTCTATCTCTATATGAGTAGGCAATTTAGCCTTATTAATTTGTGACGTGATAGCCGCACATATAACCGTAGGACTATATCTATTACCGATATCATTTTGTATAATAAGTATAGGACGTATACCACCTTGTTCAGAACCAACTACTGGACTTAAATCGGCATAAAAAATATCACCTCTTTTTACCATCAAAGCATTCACTCTCCATATCGTATATATAATTATTATATAATATTTATTAGTTTAATTATAAAATAGTATAGACAGATAATACAGATTTATACACGTAAAATACAAAATTTAATTTAAATTTTTTTTGATTTTTAATACTTTATTTTTTTTAATAAAAATCCTTGGTACACGTTTACCGATATTACAAATAACTTCGTAGTTTATAGTATTTTGAAGACTCGCTAGTTCTTCGGCAGAAATAATAATATTATTATTAAAGCTACCCATTAGAATAACATCGTCATTTATTTTTACGTTAGGGATATGAGTAACGTCAACCATAAATTGGTCCATGCATATAGTCCCTACTACATTTGCGTACTCGCCATTTATAATTACTTTAGCTTTATTGCTAAGGCATCTTGCATATCCATCAGCGTACCCCACAGGAATACAAGCTATTAAAGATTTATTTATTTCAGGTGTAAAATATGTACGCCCATAGCCAATACTGGTATTAGGCTCGACTTGCTTAATAAAACTAATATGTGATTTAATGCTCATAGCAGGTTTAAGAGATATAGATTTATTGATTTGGGCAGATGGGTAAAGCCCATAAAGAATAATGCCAGCTCTTACCATATTTATATTATTTATATTATTTATATTATTTATATTTAAGCTTGGGTTATTATTAATTTGATTAAAATCGAGTATCGCACCGCTATTAGAAACGTGCTTCAAAATATTTTCAAACTTGTTGTTAGACTTACTATTTAGTGAGTTTATAAACTTTAAAAATTTGTCTAGTTGAAGATTGGTAAAAGCTTTGTCTTGCTCGTCAGAGGTGGCAAAATGCGTAAATATACCAGTTATATTTATAAAGTTAAGATTGCTTATTTTGATAATCTCGTCAATAGAGTTTTCGTTTGGATAGAAGCCAAGCCTACCCATTCCAGTATCTATTTTTATATGAACGTCGACGCTTTTATTTAAGTCACAAGCTATACTAGATAAATCTTTAGCCATCTCGTAAGAGAATATAGTTTGAGTTATGTTATTAGTTATGACTAGTGGGAGTTTATTTTTTTTGGTATAGCCAAGAATAAGTATAGGTTCAAAGATGTTGTTAGAACGTAGCTCCAATGCCTCGTCTATCATAGCTACCCCTAAGAAATCAGCGCCGTTATAGAGGCAAGTCTTAGCAATTTCAACTGCCCCATGTCCATAAGCATCGGCTTTTACAACAGCCATGAGCTTATGATGATGATTATTTGAATTTATAGATTTTTTTATATTAATAACGTTTTCGGCAATGTTATCTAAGTTTATCTCCGCCCAAACACGTTCGTTATTAAATAAATTATTGTTTGGCATTTTTAAAAATCTCCTATTATTATTGTTATAATTATAATTATAATTATTAAATTTTTAGATAATTATATAATATAAAATAAGATAAAACAAGATAAAATAAGATAAAACAACTTCAAATAACTAATTATTATTTTGGTTTAGGTTTTCTATGCTAAATAAATTGTCATCTAGTTGAGGGTTATATATAAAGTCTTTAAATTCTACTATTACACGTTCTTGTTCTTCTTTATCGTAGATTATTAATTTTTCTGGCATATTTGTTTTGTTGTTGAGCCAAAGCTTTTCTGTTGAGAAATAAGTGTTATCGGAAGGAATAACGGCTTCTAAAATAGTGTATACATTCTCGTCTATGCTTGAAGTCTCAACAGTGATATCCTTACTTGTTAGATGGTTCTCAAGAAAAGTAAATATATTAATCTGTTGACGCTCCAACTTCTCTTTATCGGCAACAGAAATTTTTTCTTTTTCTTGGTTATGAGGGTTATACTGCCAAATAAGACTACCGTCATATATAATAATGCTACCAACTAAATCTTGAGGAGCAGTTGTTTCAAATATGTATTTGCCATCTTTTCTAATAGATTGTAGAACACTATAGTTATTTTGACCTTTGTTAGATATGTAAGTAATTTCGACGTTAGATATATAGCTTTGCATATTCATAAGAGCTTCTTGGATATCTTTGTAGGACTCAATGGAGTCTGGGGAGGTTGAGTTGGAGCAACCAGTTAGAGTAGCGATTAAACAAAAGATAATAAAAATTTTATTAAGAATTTTCATAAAAAATCTCCTTTAAATTTTATATAAATATATAGATAAGTATACTTTAGGAGATAGATAAATATACGTAAAATATTTGATAATCGTGAAAAGAATTTAAAAAAAGTTAAATAAATTAAAAAATTTGTAAAAAAATAATAACAAAAAATACTTGACGTTTTTATAAAATAGTAATATACTTTGATTATCAAATTAATTTAATAAAATAAAATAAAATAAAATAAAATTAGAATAAAAAAGTTAAAACTAGAACGGAGATGATAATTTTGAAGACACTCCATAAAATGAATATTTTAATGCTAGAGGTTTTAAATGATATAGTAAAGCTGGAAGAAGTTTTTTTAAAGAAAAATAAATTTAATGACATATCTATTAAGGAGTTAAGAACGATAGAGGCAATTAATACTAGTACAATTAGAAATATGGGTAATATAGCTAAAAAATTAGGTATAACGGTAGGTACTTTAACGGTTTGTATAACGAATTTAGAGAAAAAGGGCTACGTAAGGAGAGAGAAATCTTTAAAAGATAGAAGAATAGTAAATATTAAATTAACAGAGAAAAGTAAGATTATGTTAAAAAGCCATAGGAAATTTAGGGAAGATATAATGATAGACGTTTTAATTAATCTAACAAATCAGGAGAAAGAGGTATTAAGTAACAGCCTTAATAGCTTAAGGGAAGTATTAAATGTGAGATATAGTAATATATAGAAATAGGGATATAAAAATAAAATAAAATAAAATAAAATAAAATAAAATAAAATAAAATAAAATATGAAAGTCTTGAGGTAAAAAAAAGTATGGTATCAAGAATAGTTGCGATGGAGAGCTACCTGCCTGAAAACATAGTTAATAATAGCGATTTATCGTCTATTGTAGAAACTTCTGACGAATGGATTAATTCTAGAACAGGTATTTCAGAAAGAAGAATATCGGTAGGAGAAAATACTTCGGACTTAGCAACAAGAGTGGCAAAGCAATTAATGAATAAGGCGAATGTATTGCCAGAAGATATAGGACTTATAATAATAGCTACTATGAGTCCAGACTACTTAACTCCATCGGTAGGTTGTATAGTTCAAGGAAATATTAAAGCGATAAACGCATTAGCATTTGATATAAATGCCGCTTGTTCAGGATTTGTTTACGGTTTATCTTTAGCAGAGAAATTTATGCAGACAGGATTATATAAAAATGCACTAGTAATAGGAGCAGAAGTATTATCTAAGATTGTAAACTGGAAAGATAGAGGAACATGTGTATTGTTTGGAGATGGAGCTGGAGGAGTCCTAATAAGACGAGAGGACTTAGAAGAAGATTTGATAATAGCAGAGGATATAAACTCTAATGGAGCTTCTTGGAAGTCTTTAAGAGGGGGTAAAGTACCTTTGAGAAATCCGTTTGTAGGTGAATTAGATAGTGAAGATGGATTAGAGGTATGTAATAAAGATGATGATTTAGAATATTACTTAAAGATGAATGGGTTAGAGATATTTAACTTTGCAACTAGAATAGTGCCAAAGAGTATAGAAAAGATTTTGGATAATTCAGGTGAAAATATAGATAATATAAAGTATATAGTGCCACACCAAGCAAACTCAAGAATAATAGATATAGTAGCGAAGAAGTTAAAATTGGATAGAGAAAAATTTTATTTAAATTTAGATAAGTATGGAAATACTTCTTCGGCTAGTATACCGATAGCTTTAGCAGAAATGAAAGCTAAAAATTTATTAGAGCAAGGGGATAAAATAATAATAGTGGGGTTTGGAGCGGGGCTTACTTGGGCTAGTATGATAATAAATATATAATTAAAAAAAATAAAAAAATAAAAAAAATAAAAAAATAAATTTTTTGTGTTTTGGGAGATAAATTAATATGAGTAATAATTTTAAAAAATCGAGTGAACTTTGTAGTTTATTGGGGATAAAATACCCTATATTTCAAGGAGCTATGGCATGGATATCGGAGGCAGAGCTTGCCTCAGGCGTTTCTAACGCAGGTGGACTAGGAATTATAGCGGGCGGTAATGCTCCACCAGATATAATTAGAGAGCAGATAAGAAAAGCAAAGTCTTTAACAGATAAGCCATTTGCAGTTAATATAATGCTTTTATCACCTTATGCAGATGAGGTAGTGGAAGTGATTTGCGAAGAAGGAGTAAAAGTTGTTACGACAGGAGCTGGAAATCCAGCGAAATATATGGAAAAATTTGAAGAAAAAGGGGTATGCGTTATACCAGTTGTGCCATCGGTTGCGATAGCTAAAAAGATGGAGAAAATAGGGGCTAAAGCAGTAATAGTTGAAGGAATGGAAGCTGGGGGACATATAGGCAAATTAACTACAATGGTATTAGTACCACAAGTGGTAGATGCAATAAATATACCAGTAATATCAGCTGGAGGTATAGCAGATGGTAGAGGTTATAACGCCTCTTTTATGTTAGGAGCTAGCGGAGTTCAAATGGGAACAAGATTTTTAGTAGCTAAAGAGTGTAATATACACGAGAATTATAAAAATAAGATTTTAAAAGCAAAAGATATAGATACTGTTATAACAGGGCAAATTACAGGACATCCAGTTAGGGTATTGAGAAATAAGCTAACTAGGTTATATGACGCAGTAGAGAGAGAAGAACTTAAAAAAGATGAGCCAAATGTACAACGAATAGAAGATTTAGGGCAAGGAGCTTTACAAAAGGCAGTACAAGAGGGTGATATAAATAATGGCTCTATAATGGCGGGACAGATAGCAGGGTTAGTAAATAAAGAGCAAACTTGTGAAGAAATAATAAAAGAAATTTTAAACGAGAGTGCGGAATTATTAAAAAATATATAAAATATAAAGTGTATTAATATATATATATATAACAGGAGATTTTTTAAAATTATGAAAATATGTTTTATGTTTAGTGGGCAAGGCTCACAGTATGATGGAATGGGCAAAGAGCTCTACGAAAATTTTGAAGTTTGTAAAAATATTTTTGATAAGTCAAGTGAAATTTTAGGGTTAGATATGACTGAAATATGTTTTGGTGGAAGTGACAAGCTAAATCAAACCGAGTTTACTCAGCCTGCTATTTTAACTCTAGGTTATGCTATTTTTAAGCTTATGGAAGAAAATAATATAAAAGCTGATTATATGGCGGGGCTTAGTCTAGGAGAGTATACGGCTTTATGTGCTGGAGGAGTTTTAGATTTTGAAGAAGCAGTGAGTCTTGTGAGAAAACGTGGGAAATTTATGACAGAGGCAGTTCCAACTGGTGAGGGAGCTATGACAGCTATTATGAATGTTGAAGAAAGCGTAATACAAGAGGTTTTAGAAGAAGCTAGCATAAGAAGTGATGAATTAACAGAAGTAGTTACTATTGCTAATTATAATACTGCAAGTCAAATGGTTATAGCGGGGCATACTAAAGCAGTAGAGAGAGCAGAGGCTATATTTAAAGAGAGAGGTCTAAAGAAGTTTATGAGATTAAAAGTAAGCGGACCTTTTCACACGGAGTTATTAAAGCCAGCGAGTGATAAATTAAAGTTAGAGCTAGAAAATATAAGTATAAATAATATGAATATGCCTATTTATACGAATTTGACAGGTTGTCAGATAAAAGATACTCCGGAGGATATAAAAGACACTCTAGTAAAACAGGTAATGAGTCCTGTTAGGTGGGAGCAGACAATTAAGAATTTGGTAGACGAAGGCGTGGATACGTTTATAGAGCTTGGTTGCGGTAAAACCCTGATGATGTTTGCTAAGAAGATATCGCCAGATGTAGAGGTATATAGCGTAGAGAATTTAACAAGTTTGGAAGTTGTGCTGGATAAAATAAAAAAATAAAAAATAAAAAATAAAAAATAAAATAAAGGGCTTATTAATAAAATGGGAATAGATTTGAAAAATAAAACTGTTTTGGTGACAGGCGGTGCTAAAGGCATAGGAAAAGAAATTGCACTTGAATTTGCTAAAGAGGGTGCTAATATAGTAATTAATTATAGAAGCAATATAGAAGAAGAGCTTATAAAAAGTATAAAAGGCTTTGGAGTAGAATGCTTAGCGATAAAAGGCGATGTAAGTAATTTTGAAGAAGCTAAGCTTATTATAGAAAAGTGCCTAGAGAAGTTTAATAGTTTAGATATATTAGTAAATAACGCAGGAATAACTAAAGATAATTTATTATTAAGAATGTCAGAACAAGAGTTTGATGATGTTATTAATACTAATTTGAAAGGTGCTTTTAATATGATTAAACATACTAGTAAAATTATGTTAAAACAAAGAAGTGGTAATATTATAAATATGAGTAGCGTTGTAGGGCTCACAGGAAATGCAGGACAGGTAAATTATTCAGCAAGCAAAGCTGGCATAATAGGAATGACTTATTCTACTGCGAGGGAGTTAGCGTCTAGGGGAATATTATGCAATGCTATAGCTCCAGGCTTTATTACAACTGATATGACAGATGTATTATCTGATAAAGTAAAAGAAAATATTTTAAGTAATATACCACTTAAGAAGTTAGGAACAACAAAAGATATATCGGAAACAGCGATATTTTTAGCGAAAAGTACTTATATAACAGGACAGGTAATTACTGTAGATGGCGGAATGGTAATGGGGTAATTAATTAAAAAATATAAAAAATAAGATGGAGAATAAAAAACATAATGGAAAGACGTGTAGTAGTAACAGGAATGGGAGCTTTAACCCCTATAGGTAATAACATAAATGATTTTTGGGAAAGCTTAAAAAATGGTAAACATGGAATAGATTTTATTACTAAGTTTGATACGGCTGATTTTAAAGTAAAAATAGCAGCAGAGCTTAAAAACTTTGAGCCAGAAAAAGTGTTAAGTAAAAAAGAAATTAGAAGATTAGAAAAATTTTCGCTTTATGCGTTATATGCATCTCAAGAGGCTATTGATAATAGTGGGCTTGATTTAGAAAAAATAGACCCTTATAGGTTTGGAACGATGGTAGGCTCTGGAATGGGCGGAATAGACATGATAGAAGAACAGATTATAAAAATGCATGAGAAAGGTCCAGCTAGAATAGCTCCTTTATTTATTCCTAATATTATAACTAATATGGCATCTGGAAATGTAGCTATAAGATTTGGGGCAAAAGGAAGTTGTGAGGCTTCTATAACTGCTTGTGCCACTGGTACTACTTGCATAGGAATGGCTTACAAAAATATTAAGTTTGGTTATGAAGATGTAATATTAGCAGGTGGAGCAGAAAGCACGATTACAAAGTCAGGTATAGGAGGGTTTTCGGCTTTAAAGGCGCTTGCCCAAACAGACAATGTAAACAGGGCTTCTATCCCTTTCGACAAAGAAAGAAAAGGTTTTGTAATGGGAGAGGGTGCTGGAGTTCTAGTAATAGAAGAGCTTGAACATGCCAAAAAAAGAGGTGCTAATATATTAGCAGAAATAGTAGGATATGGATCTACTTGTGATGCTTTCCACATGACAGCTCCTTGTGATGATGGAAATGGAGCATCGAGGGCTATGCAAAAAGCTCTAGAAGAAAATAATATAGATATAAGTAAAGTTGGCTATATAAATGCTCATGGTACTAGCACGTTGGCAAATGATGTAGGTGAGACAAAAGCAATCAAAACTGTATTTGGAGATTATGCAAAAAGTGTTTCAATTAGTTCTACCAAATCTATGACAGGTCATTTATTAGGGGCTACAGGCGGGGTAGAGGCTATAGCAACGATATTAGCTATGAGAAATAGTTTTGTGCCTCCGACGGTAGGTTATAAAGAGTCAGACCCAGATTGTGATTTAGATTATACGCCTAACGTAGGAAAAAGCAAAGAGATAGAATATGCGATATCAAATACGTTAGGGTTTGGTGGGCATAACGCCGTAGTATGTTTTAAAAATTGGAAGGAAAATTAATTTGAATGGAATTTAATAATATAAATGACATAAAAGAGCTTATTAATATTATAGATAATAGTAAGTTAATGGATTTTGAATTAAAGCTACAAGAAAATATTTATATAAAAATGAGTAAGCAGAAGTTTAAGTCGAATAATTTTAATAATTTTAATAATTTTAATTCAGAAAGCCAAGATTTAAATAATAAAATTATAGATAATAGTAATAATAACACTCAAGAAGTAATACAAGAGGCTATACAAGAAGTAATAGAGAATAAGACAGGTGAGTTAGTAAAAAGCCCTATAGTAGGGACGTTTTATTCTAGCAGTTCTCCAGACCAACCGAGTTTTGTAAGTGTAGGAGATAAGGTTAAAAAAGGAGATGTATTATGTATAGTAGAGGCTATGAAAGTTATGAATGAGATAAAAAGCTTATATGATGGAGAAGTAGCAGAGATATTAGTAAATAACGAAGATATGGTAGAGTATAACCAAGCGTTGTTTAGGATTATATAATATAATATAATATAAAATAATTAAATTAATTTGGGAGATAATAAAAATTTGGAAGATAAATTAAATAATAATAATAATAATATATTAGAAATTAAAGAAATAATGGAGATTATACCGCATAGGTATCCATTTTTACTAATAGATAGAATTACTGATATACAAGAGGGTAAGAGTGTTACAGCAATAAAAAATGTAACGATGAATGAGTACTTTTTTCAAGGACATTTTCCAGTAGAGCCAGTAATGCCAGGAGTTTTAATAGTAGAAGCTATGGCACAAGCTGGAGCTTGTGCGATTTTAAGTATGGAAGAATATAAAGGCAAGATAGCATATTTTGGAGCTATAGACAAGGCTAAGTTTAGAGCGAAAGTTGTGCCAGGAGATACTTTAAGATTAGAAGTAGAACTGGTAAAGCTAAAGAGAATAGCTGGTATTGGAAAAGGGATAGCATATGTAGGCGATAAAAAAGTAGCAGAAGCAGAGTTTACGTTTATGATAGGCTAATATATAATTAATTAAAGACAGGTGAATAATAATTATGTTTAATAAAATATTAATCGCAAATCGTGGAGAGATTGCAGTTAGGATAATAAGAGCTTGTAAAGAGATGGGTATTTCAACAGTGGCTGTATACTCAGAAGTAGATAAAAATGCTTTACATACTCAATTGGCAGATGAAAAAGTTTGTATAGGCGGAAATAGAAGTGCTTCTAGTTATTTAAATATGAACAATATTATATCAGCGGCTTGTCTTACAGGAGCTAATGCAATACATCCAGGGTTTGGATTTCTGTCAGAAAATGCTAAGTTTGCGGATATGTGTAGAGAATGTAAAATAAAGTTTATAGGACCAGATGCTGAGACGATACACTTAATGGGCAATAAGTCCAATGCAAGAAAGCTTATGATAAAGGCAAAAGTGCCAGTTATACCAGGAAGTGATGGTTTAGTAAAAGATTTAGAAGAAGTAAAAGATTTTGCAAAAGAGTACAAATATCCTATTATTATTAAAGCGTCGGCAGGCGGTGGGGGTAGAGGGATACGTATAGTGAGGGAAGAAAGCGAGCTAGAGGAGGCATATAATTCAGCCAAAACAGAGGCTAAGAATGCTTTTGGAGATGATAGCTTATATGTAGAAAAAGTAATAGAAAATGCAAGACATATAGAAATACAAGTTTTAGCAGATGAGCATGGCAATGCAATTCATTTAGGAGAGCGGGATTGTTCACTACAGAGGAGAAATCAAAAAGTATTAGAAGAAGCTCCGTCTGTTGCTTTAGACAAGAAGACCAGAGAAGAAATGGGTGAGGCATCTTTAAGGGCTGTAAAAGTTTCTAACTACAAGAATGCTGGCACTATAGAGTTTTTATATGACAAGAGCAATAAGTTTTATTTTATGGAAATGAATACAAGAATTCAAGTAGAGCACCCTGTAACGGAGATGGTCACGGATATAGATATAGTAAAAGAGCAGATAAGAATAGCCTACGGAAATAAGTTAAAATACAAGCAAGAGCAAGTAAATTTTGTGGGTCATAGCATAGAATGTCGGATAAACGCAGAAGACCCAAAAAATAATTTTATTCCTTGTGCGGGAAAAATAGATTATTTATTTTTACCGAGTGGTGGTAAGGGATTAAGGGTAGATAGTGGAGTTTATGCGGGTTATGTTATACCAAGTTTTTATGACTCTATGATAGCAAAAGTAATTACCAGAGGTAAGACAAGGGCAGAGGCTATAGCAAAGATGAAAAGGGCTTTAGACGAGTTTGTAGTAGATGGAATTAGCACGAATGTAGAGTTCCAAATGGAAATACTAGAAAATGAAAAGTATATAAAAGGTGATTTTGATACGAGTTTTGTTCAAAGAGAGATATTAGATAAAATAAATAAATAAATAAATAAATAAATAAATAAATAAATAAATAAATAAATAAATAAATAAATAAATAAATAAATAAATATAAAATAAATAAATATAAAATATAATAGAAAGGATAAGTTGAAATGGATTTATTTAAAAATAAAAGAATAATTGTTAATAATAATAAGTCTAAAGGTTATAAGCAAAAGTTCTTTGAAAATCCAGAAATCCCAACGGGTTTATATGTAAAATGTTCAGACTGTAATAATACTATTTATTCCAAAGAGATTAATCATTTTAATATTTGTCCAGAGTGTGGTTATCATTTTAGAATCTCCGCACGGGAGCGCATTAAAATATTAGCAGACAAAAATATTTTTGTAGAATTTGATAAAGATATGACTGCTAAAAATCCGTTAGATTATCCAGAGTATGAGCAAAAATTAAAAGATGCTAGCGAAAAAACTGAGCTTAATGATGCAGTCGTCACTGGAAAGTGCCAAATATATGGCAAAGATATTATTTTGTGCGTGATGGATAGCAAGTTTATTATGGGGAGCATGGGTTGTGTAGTTGGTGAAAAAATAACAAGGGCTTTTGAATATGCTACTTTTAACAAGTTGCCGATAATTATTTTTACTGCTTCAGGTGGTGCTAGAATGCAAGAGGGTATATTCTCTCTTATGCAGATGGCAAAAGTAAGCTCAGCAGTCTCAAGGCATTCAAAAGCAGGTCTGTTATATATAACAATTTTAACAGATCCAACAACTGGTGGAGTGACTGCGAGCTTTGCTATGCTAGGTGATATAATATTAGCAGAGCCAAAAACTCTAATAGGTTTTGCAGGACCACGTGTGATAGAGCAGACGATAAAGCAAAAGCTACCAGACGGTTTTCAAACGTCGGAGTTTTTATTGGAAAACGGTTTTATAGATAAAATAGTAAAGAGAGAGGACATGAAAAAAACTCTCTCAAGAATATTAAGGATACATTGTCAGGAAGAAAGTAGTGAAAAAATAAAATAAAAAATAAAAAATAAAAAATAAAAAATAAAATAAAATAAAATAAAATAAAATAAAATAAAATAAGAAAGGTCTTATAAAAATATGAACGCTTTTGAAACTGTTAAATTAGCAAGAAAGTTGACTAGACCAAATGCAAAAGAATATATAGATTATATTTTTACTGATTTTATTGAGCTTCATGGTGACCGAAATTTTAAAGATGATAAAGCTATTATAGGTGGTATAGCTCTACTAGATAATAAGCCAGTTACTATAATAGGAATTCAAAAAGGTTCTACTCTTGAAGAAAATATAGACAGAAATTTTGGCTCGCCTCACCCAGAAGGCTACAGAAAAGCCCTAAGGTTAATGAAACAAGCAGAAAAGTTTAACAGACCAATTATTACTCTTATTAATACGGCAGGAGCTTACTGTGGTATAGGCGCAGAACAGCGTGGGCAAGGTGAAGCTATAGCAAGAAATTTATTTGAAATGTCAACCCTTAAAGTACCTATTATAGCAATTGTAATAGGAGAGGGAGGAAGCGGTGGAGCTTTAGCGCTAGGCGTTGGAGACAGAGTGTATATGCTAGAAAATTCAGTATATTCTATTTTATCGCCAGAGGGTTTTGCCAGCATACTATGGAAAGATGCTACCAGAGCCTCAGAAGCCGCTGAATTTATGAAGATAACGGCAAAAGATTTATTAGATATGAAAATAATAGAAAAGGTTATCCCAGAAGTAGAAGAAGGGGTAGAAGTGGATTTTATATACACGGCTAGAATACTAAAAGAAGAAATTATAAAAGATTTAGAAGTATTAAAGGCTAAAGAAGTTCCAGATTTATTAAACGAAAGGTATGAAAGGTTTAGAAGAATTGGCGAGTTTAATGAATAAAAAATTAAAAAAATTAAAAAAATTAAAAAAATTAAAATAATAAAAAAATAAGCTTTTTACGGCTTATTTTTTTAATTTAATTAAATTAAATTTTAATTTTAATTTTAATTTTAATTTTCCATCTGTTTACCCAAAAATCCAGCAGCTGTCAGTGCTAGCTTATCCTCTACTTCCCCCATCTTCTTATCACTAGATAAAAATACTACTGCTCCTAGTACATCGCCTTCAGCTATTATAGGTGTTATAAGCTCATGGTTATATAATTCGTCGCCGTTCTCTGAAATAGAGATAAAGTTATCGTCGTTTCTAGTGGCTATATGAGTAGTACGTTTGTCCAAAAGCTCACCTAATTCTGTTGTAATACTCTTTTCCAAAAACTCTTTTTTACCTCCACCGCTTACTGCTATTATATGGTCTTTATCTATTATACAAGCAATATGACCTGCGCTTTGTGATAAGCTTTCAGCGTATTCTTTTGCAAATGTCCCAAGCTCCCCGATAGGTGAGTATTTTTTTAGTATAATCTCTCCCTCTCGGTCTGTGAAAATCTCTAGTGGGTCGCCCTCTCTAATCCTTAATGTCTTTCTTATTTCTTTAGGAATAACAACTCGTCCTAAGTCATCAATACGTCTTACTATACCTGTAGCCTTCAACAAAAATTCCTCCTTTATTAATTATTTAATTATATTATTAAATTAAATTTGATTTGATTATAATTTTATTTTTTAAATAATTTATTTAGTTAAGTTATTATAATTTATTTATTATTTAAACAATACTATTATTAGTTAATAAAGGCTTTTTTATACAGAGTTTATTTATATAAAATTTATATTAATTTATTAAACAAAAAAAGGCTTTTAAAAGCCTTTTTTTATTTTTTATTTTTTATTTTTTATTTTTTATTTTTGTTTTAAATAAATTAATTAACTCGTCCTAAATATTCTCCAGTACGTGTATCTACTTTAATTTTTTGTCCTTGATCTAAAAATAATGGTACATTTATGGTAGCGCCAGTCTCAACTATAGCTGGCTTAGTAGCTCCTGTAGCCGTGTCACCTTTGAAGCCTGGCTCAGTTTCTATTATATCAAGCTCTGCAAATAATTCAGGCTCTATACCAAATACTCCCCCGTTATAAGATAAAATCTTAACTACATCGTTCTCTTTAACAAATTTTAAAGAGTCTCCTACGTCTGAAGCGTTAACCGCTATTTGCTCGTAAGTCTCAGTATCCATAAAGTGGAAAAGCTCACCGTCGTTATATAAATACTGCATAGCTTTTCTATCTATATGTGCTCTACCCATCTTCTCAGAAGGTCTGAATGTTTTCTCTATAACTGAACCGCTTACCAAGTTCTTAATCTTAGTTCTAACAAATGCAGCTCCTTTACCCGGTTTAACGTGTTGAAACTCAAGTATTACGTAAATATTCCCCTCATATTCTATAGTTACGCCGTTTCTAAATTCACTTGCTGAAATCATTTAATTCCCCTACTAATTAACAAAAAAATTATTAATTAGCTTTTCCTTTCTTTAATTTTAATTTTAATTTTAAATTTTAGTTTAATTTATAATATAATTATATTATATTTTATGGTGAATTACAAGAAAATTATATATAATCTTGTAATTTTTTTTGTATTTGTACTGCTATAAGAATAGGCGATTTATTAATAGCGCTTATAGAAATATCTGAAATATTCTCATATGTATGAGAGCGCTCGTCTAAAAGGTTGCAGATAGTTTCAAACTTATTACTTGTATTTAATAAAGGTCTTGAGTCATCATATTGGATATTTTTATAGATTTGTTCAGGTGAAGATTTTAAATAAACTAATATTCCATTTTGTTTTAAGTATTTAACGTTTTTTGGGTCTAGTACAGTCCCACCTCCAACAGATATAACTGTATTTTTTAATTCAGAAATCTTCTTACACATCTCCGTCTCAAGTACTCGAAAATAATCTTCACCAAACATTCTGAAAATATTTTGAATAGATAAGTTTTGAGAAATCTGTATGTTAATATCAGTATCCACAAAAGGAAGGTTATATAACTCAGATAATGTTTTACCTATAATTGTTTTGCCAGAGCCAGAAAACCCCATTATTATAAGATTTTTATTTTGTAAATTTAAATATTTATTATTATTATTCATTTTTAATTTAAACCACCTAGATAAGTATTAGTATTATATTATTTAATTTAATAACTATATTATAGCAGTTATGTCTAGAAAACACAATAAAAAATAAAATTTTTTTAAAAAGATTATAAAGGTTGTTATAAAATATTGTTGGTACAATGCCATATTCCAGATGTAATAATATCGGACATTCTTATTATATTAAAGAGCTTTGTGCTTTTTGGGTTAGATAAATTGGGTAAATTAAAATTATTACTGGTTAGGGCGGTTATAAATATGTCACCTATATAAGGGTAAGGGCAGTTTGCGTTGCAATTCAGCTTAATGCTCCCTTCACCTATATTTATATGATTTACAAGATTTTCTTTTGTTGAGGAAGAATCTATAGTTATTAATAGAGGATTTTTGTGTTTGGAATAAATCATATTAACACAAGATATTAAATTTTTTGAGGTAACATTGTGTTCTAGAGAGCCGTATATAAAAATTTTTTTGTGTAGAGATAGATTAGAGAGCTTGTAACCCACAAGAGGAGCAATACTATTATTAAGAGTTCTTTCACTACCGATACACAGGATAATTAAATTATCATAATAAGAGGTATATTTTGATAAGACCTCGAAAAAAGAATTGTTAAAATCAGTTATGGCAAAATTAGAGTTGGAGTTTATATACTGGAAATGGTAATTATTGTTAAAAACAGGTTTATTCAAGACGGTTCTCCTTTTAAAATATAAAAAATATAATTTTTATAAAATTTGTTAAATATTAATATACATATACTAAATAGATAATAAATATAAAAATACAAATAAGAGTTATAAAATACAAAAAAAAATGTAGTTTAATGTCGTTAAATGTAATTATTTGTGTATACTTGTACATATATATGTATAATTGCGTACAAAAGAACTTGACTATCTACAAAATTTTCCATAAAATTAATATAGATTATGTTAAAATTTTTATAAATCAAAATCTTATATATAAACATTAATATTTAAATATTTAAATAATTATAAATTGTAAATATAGAAATACAAAAGGAGAATGATTTATGAATAATAATAATAATAATATATCACAGCTACCAAAAAATATCAAGCAGATTGGTAATATAGAACAAAATCAGAGAATTTACATAGAAGATTACGTCTTTACATATCTGCAAAACTACTCTAAAGAGGGAGGACTTAGCGATAGAATAGCGATTTTAGTAGGTGAAGTTTTAAATGTAGATGGCGAAAGTATAATATTTATAAATGGTGCTATAAAGGGTAAGTATACCCAACAAATAAATGGAATATACACTTTTACGAAAGAATGTTTTCAATACATAGAAGAACAACTGGATAAGTATTTTAAAAATTCAGTAGTGGTTGGATGGTACTACTCACAACCTGAATGCTCAGATTACGTAAATCAAGCATATGAAAATTACCAAAAAGAGCTTTTTAAAGATAATATGAAGATATTTTTACTGGGAGACCACGTAGATAATACATATATATTTCATAGATATAATAGAGTAAGAGATAAGCTTGAGGCACTAGAGGGCTTTATTATATACTATGAGAAGAATGAACAGATGAACGAGTATATGTTGGCGAATAAGCTTTTAAATGAGAAAGAGGAACAGGAAAAATTCAAGATAAAAGATGAGATGCTGACAAGTTATACGAGGGGAGATAAAAGTAATAAGAAGAAAGTTAAGAAGAATAGAATTAAGATAAATTTTGTAGGTTCTTTGAGCGCAATTTGTGGGATATCAGTAGTGCTATGCTTTATGATGGTATCGAGTTTAATGCAGAGCGAGAATAGGATAACAGAGTTAGAGAAAAGATTGGTTAATTTGGACGAGAGTTATAAATACGTGCTATCACAGATAAAAAACGATAACGTGCAGAGCGTGTTTGCGGTAGATATAGATAATAGAGAAGAAGATGAAGTAGAAGAAGTAGAAGAAGA
>JAWXUY010000064.1:0-8971 GCA_044425885.1 bacterium
CTTGCTTGTTCAGTATCAAGTCTTTGTACTACTATATCCGCTTGTATACCATCTTGTATAGGATAACTAATTGTGAACTTCGCATCTACTTGTGTTGAACTACCATAAGCATCTGTACCAAATCCCCAATAAAACAAGGCCTCATCTACTTTTTCATTGTCTCTTGCACTAACTTCTTTAGTTTCATCTAGCTTAGCGTTTGGTAACCAATTTATACCTGTGTTAGACGCAAGCGTTTCTTCATAAAGAGCTTCTGTCACGCTAGACATAAAGGTGTTATCAAACCTAATAAAAGAAGAACCAATTATAGTATTTATGACCATAGTAAATACCAAGATTTTTGACCAAAATCTTTGTAATTTTGAATTCCTCATAAAAAAAAATTCCTCCTATTCTAATATTTTATTTTATCTTAAAAATATAATATTTTTTAATTTATTCTATAAAACTTCCTCCCCCTACTTTTAAAATATTTTTTTATATAAATTAATATAGCATAAATTCAAGACAAATTCAAGATTAAAATTAAATTTTAGTCATTATATTATATTTATAATACGTATATCGGCGCAAATCAACGTAAACTTAACAAAAATTTGTAAAAAAAAATATAAAAAAATCAAGTTTTATTTATCCTTATATTTATTTTTTCAAATTATTATTGACTTTTTGTTTATATAGTTATAAAATTGTATTTGAAAACAAAAATAATTTATATATAATTTATTTTTTTAAAAGTTTTAAAATTAAGTTAAGTAATTAAATAATTAAAAAAATTAAATAATTAAAAATTAAAAAAAAGAATTCTAAGAAAGGAAATTGTCAAATATAACTATTTTTTTATATTTATATATTTTTGACAATGGTTTAAGCAATATGCCTAACAAAAATGATGATGGCTATTCTAATAATGGCTATTCTAATAATGGTTATTCTAACGATGGTTATTCTAATAATGGTGGTAATGGTAATAGACATCAAAATCAAAATCATCAACACCAAAATAACCCTCCTAGAAATGGTATAAGAAATTCTAGAAATACCTCAAACTCTGAAGAAATGGATACTTTTAACGAAGGTTTCTCAAAAAACATAGTAAATAAAGTCGATGACGAAAAAATTTCTAAAATTAAAGTCCATAATTATACGGATAAATATGATTCTGAAAATGAAAATCTCAAAGAACTCGCTCAAAATGCTTTCTTCACTGAAGATGATTCTGACAATTTGAATAAAGAAAAAACTACTAAAGCTGATAAATCTTTTTTGAGAAATATAGTTCTTATGTTGTGTGTAGTCGGCTTATCTGTATCGGTAATCTTACTTAGCTTCTCTTTAAGAGCTGCAAAAGATGAGCTAAATTTAGCTAATTCTGAGCTTACTGATTTATTAGATTCCCAAAAAGATGCTGAAAGAAAGCTTGCTGAAGAAGCACTCCAATCTGAAAACGAAGCATTAAAAGCTGAATTAGATTCTCTAAAAGACCCAGATGATGACAGTATTAACGATAATAGTATTATCAATAATGAAGCTTCTAATAATAATAATAATAATGCTATTTCAACTGAAAATTCTACAGTAGCAACCACTCAAGCTCCTACAACCTCTGCTTCTTCTTCTAATACCTTAGGTGGAACTTCTTACACTGTCCAAGCAGGAGATTCTAGTATTTGGGATATAAGTAAAAAATTATATGGTAATGGTGCATATTTCCAAAAAATATTAGATGCTAATAATATGAAAGATGGCGATATTCTTAAAGAAGGTCAAGTGTTAGTTATACCAGAATTATAAAACTATAAAATTTATTACTAGTTTATAATTTAATAATAATTTAGTTCGTTATACGCTAAATTAAATAAAAATTTTTAAAAAAGAGAGAGGTGAAAAAGGGCTTTCATCCTATCCCCATAAAGGATTGTTTGCCCTAAACTTATGAATTTAAATACTATGTCATTGACAGAGCTTAGAGAACTTGCCAAGAAAAAAAATGTAAAATCTATAGCTAGCTATAAAAAAATAGACTTGTTAATTGTGGTTAAAAAAATATTAGAAGATGAAAAATTAGAGCTTGAAAAAAGCATTGATTCTATTCCTACTAATACTCAAGAAAGTACTCAAAAAAATAAAGTAGAAAACTATATACAAAAGTTAGATAGTGGCGTAGTAGCTAATGGAATACTTGAAGTCCTAAATGAAGGCTATGGCTTTTTAAGACATGACAATTATTTATCTAGCGCAAATGATATATATGTATCACCTACTCAAATAAGAAGGTTTAATCTCAAAACTGGTGATCAAGTGACTGGTAATTTAAGAATACCTAAAGACAATGAAAAGTTTTCAGCACTATTATATTTAAATACTGTCAATAATGACAGTCCTGCTTCTATATATGGCAGACCAAATTTTGAATCTTTAACCCCTATTTATCCAGAAGAAACTCTAACTCTAGAAATATCCCAAAAAGATATTTCTTCTAGAATAATAGATATTATTTGTCCTATAGGTAAAGGACAACGTGGTCTTATAGTTGCTCCTCCAAAAACCGGAAAAACTACTTTATTAAAGTCTATAGCTAATTCTATAATAAAAAATCATCCGGAAATATATCTAATTGTCCTTCTAATAGACGAAAGACCAGAAGAAGTTACAGATATTAAAAAGTCTATCTTTGGAAAAAATATAGAAATAATCTATTCTACTTTTGATGAACAGCCAGACCATCATAAAAGAGTAGCGGAGATGGTACTAGAAAGAGGTAAAAGGCTAGCGGAACAAGGTAAAGATTTAGTTATATTGCTAGACAGCATAACTAGGTTATCTAGAGCCTATAACTTAACTATGCCTTCCAGCGGTAGAACTCTTTCAGGTGGTTTAGATCCAGCAACTCTCTATATGCCTAAAAAATTCTTTGGTGCTGCTAGAAATATAGAAGAAGGTGGCAGTTTAACTATTTTAGCTACTGCTTTAGTAGAAACTGGAAGCAAAATGGATGATATTATCTTTGAAGAATTTAAAGGCACTGGAAATATGGAGCTTGTTTTAGATAGAAAATTAGCAGAAAAAAGAATATTCCCAGCTATAGATGTACTAAAGTCTAGTACAAGAAAAGAAGAATTATTATTAGATGCGCAAGCTATAACCGCTTCTTATAATATTAGAAAAATGTTTAGTAATAATCAATCTCAAAATCTAGAAAATACTGAAAAAATCTTAAATTCACTAAAATCAACAAAAAACAATGTGGAATTTATAAACATTTTGAATAAAAATAGCTAATCTTAGAGCTATTTTTATTTTTAAATTTATTATTAATTAATTTATTACACTTATTATACTTATTATACTTATGGAGGTTTGAACATCATGAAAGATGATGATAATATAGATAGTGATATTTTAGATACTTTACATGGTCAAGTACTAGAAGAAGTCAAAGCGCTTAATGCAGAACCCCAAGAAAAAATTAAAATTAATTTTGACAAAAGTTTTAATAATATACCCCCTATCTCTAATAGTTCTAAAAATTCTAGCGATTATAATAGTCTCATCAATAATTTCAATAAGTATTCTAAGTTTATTTTATTAGGAATTTGTACTTTAGTATTTCTTATAGTAATAGGGTATAGCATCTCTATAAGTAATAATACTGTAACTACGATAGATATTAATTTTGGTGAAAACGTCTATACTCATAAATCTTATATATACATATATGGAAAAAATGGTATAAAAATCTTAAAAGATGATAATATTATACTAGAAGATAAATTTTCTATTGAAAATCCCTATGTCGTAACCTGTGAAGATAAAATTGCTATCGGTGACAAAAATGGTAAAATAATTAGAGTTTATTCCAGTACAGAGCAGTTATACACTCTTGACTTTACCAATTCTATACTCGGTTTTAATATAAACAAAAACGGTTATATATCTGTTATAACAAAAGTAAATGAAAGCTATGGCATAGATGTACATAACGAAAATGGTGTCGAGCTCTACACTATAAAAGATATATCTCTAAATGAAGGAATACCTGTTTCAAGCGCTATTTCTCATGATAATAGAGTTTTAAGCGTATCTTATTTAAATATATATGACCCTAATGTATCTTCTAACATAGTTTTATACTCTATGTCTAACAATATGGCATTCGGCGGTTACACTAAGAAAAATCAAATCGTTAGTAATCTAAACTTTTCCTCGGATAATAATCTAATAGGTATCTCAGGAAAAGAGTTATTTATAGTCAAAATTAACACAAGTGCCGATAACCCTTCTTCAAGGGAAGCCTACCAAAATACTTTTGTAAACAAAATAAAGTATATAGAATTTTTAGATTTAGACAACTTTGTAGTATGCTACGGTGCTCCAATACTTGGTGAAGATAGTAGTATAGAAAATAATACTCTTGTGTTTTATAATTCAAGTGGCTCAGAGAGAGGTAAGTATATATCGCCAGACGATATTATGACTCTTGAAGCTAATGAGTATGGCGTAATAATCTCTAATAGCAGATTATTTAGAGGAATAAGCACAAGTGGCTCTAAAATATGGGAGTATCAAGCTACGCAGGACATAAAAAAAGTACTATATTATCAAAGCAAGAATAACATAGTTATAACTACCAACAACACTATAAAAATCACCAGAATAAACAAAACTCTTTTTGATGCCGATATCACTTCGATAGAGCAAGATCAAGAACAAGCTGAGAATAATAGTAGTGGTATTATAATAGACTTTTTAGATATAAATGATATAGATGATATAGACAACGAAAATATCATAGATAAAAATAATATAGATGATGTTGAAGATGTTGAAGATGTTGAAGATGAAAATGGTGATGATAAAGAATTAGAATTAGAATCAGAGAGCCAATAATATTTTATAAAAATTTAGTGAGGTAGATATATTATATGTGTGAGCAAAATATAAAATGGCAACAAAAATTTGATAATTTAACAAGGTCTTACAACAATCTTAAAATTGCTAAAAGCATTGACACAACAAGTTTAGATTGTATTACAGAAGCTGGAATAATTAAAACTTATGAGCTTACTTATGAGCTACTTTGGAAGACTATAAAAGCCTATCTGGAATATGAAGGGTATAAAGAAATTATAAAAGGTTCAAGAGATGCATTTAAAGGTGCTTATCATACAAAAATAATTGAAAATATAGATTTTTGGCTTTTAGCTATTACTAAAAGAAACACCACTACACATCAATATCATCAAGATTTAGCAAGTGATATGTTATATTATATACAAGAAGAATTTTTTCAAGAAATGTCTATTGTCTATAATAATTTATTAGTTATTTATAATGAATTTAATAAAGAGGAGTAGATATATTATAATGCAAGATAATAGTTTTGGCATAGAAAATAAATATTTAAATCAAATAATAAACTTATTTGAACAATACGAAGAAATAGAACTTGTAAAAATATTTGGTAGTAGAGCTAATAACACATTTTCTCATAGCTCAGATATTGATTTAATTATTTGTGGTGCTAATGTAACAAATACCTTAATTTTAAATCTTAAATATACGTTAGAAGAAATTATTCCTATACCTTATTATTTTGATATTTTAAATGAAAATAATATAAATGATTTTATAAATAATAGTATTAATAATAATCATAAAGTTTTATATAAGAAATAAATATATATATTATAATTTTATTATCTTAATCGGAGGGTTATATTAAATGAATTTACTTGACTTAATTATTATTTGTATTTTTATTTTTAACATAGCAAAAGGCTACAACAACGGATTTTTTAAAACGCTTTACAAAACTTTCTGGATTTTTATAGTGTGGTATATATACCCTTTTATTAGCAATTTATTTTTGCAAACCAGTTTTGCCGAAGACCTTAGCTTATATCTAAAAGACAACTTACATCTTGACGGTCTAGAAAATATAGCCGAAATAAAAACGTTAGAAAATCTAAACATATTAAGCATCTCTCAAATAGAAGATGGTATAATAAACTTAGTATTTGTAGCTATGACATTTATACTAGTAGTTTTTTTTATAAATATATTAATGATGGTATTTTATAAAACAAGCAAGATTATATTGAAATTTCCACCTTTAAGCCTTGTGAATAAGTTAGGCGGAATGGTTATCGGATGTGTTGTGGGCTTTTTTAATAATATTATATTTGTTATGATAGTGTTTGTTATATCTATGTTTGAGAGCTTTAGCTTTTTAAAGAATACGCTGGATAGCGCATTAGTAAAAACTATAATAGATAACGGAGTAGTAATAAATTTTATAGAAAGGTCGATTAAATACTATGAGCAGTTCTTCTAATAATAATAATAATAATAATAATAATAATAAAACTTATTTCAAGACTATCAACGAAGAAGCAGTTTTTGAATTGGTAGAGAAGAAGTCGAGATTTATAGCGAGCGTCGCACCTGTTGAGACTGAAAAAGAAGCGCTAGATTTTATAAATAAAATCAAAAAGGCAAATTATAAAGCAAACCACAATTGTTATGCCTTTATAACCAGAGAGACTTCTAGATGTAGTGATGACGGCGAGCCGTCTGGGACAGCAGGCAAACCGATGTTTGATATGCTCCAAAAAGAAAATTTAGAGAATTTGGTAGTTGTTGTAACGAGATACTTTGGAGGTACGTTACTTGGCACAGGTGGGCTTGTAAGAGCCTACGGTCGCACTGCCAAAGAAGGAGTTTTAGCTGGAAAAATAGTAGAGATGGATATGTATAAGAAAATAAGTATTCAGGTCGACTATTCACTAAGCTCCAAAATTACATACGAGATAGATAACTTTGAAATAGAGAGCACGAAAGCTATTTTAATAAATACTGATTACACTGAAAATGTTTTGTTTGAAGTATATATAAAATTAAAATACGTTGAAGATTATATAAAAAATTTAGTAGAGATTACAAGCGGTAAAGCGGTTATCACTGAAAAAGAAGACGTATTTTTAAAACTCGTAGATAATGAGATAGTAATATAAAATATAAAATATAAAATTTTTAAAAATATCTAAAAGAAAGGATTGCCAATATAATTAATTTGGTAACGGGTAATAAAACATGAATGTAGATATCGCAAAATCTTTAATAGGAGCTAGCAATAGCCTCCAAATGACAGAGTCATCTTTGTCAACTGCCTCTAACGCTTCTTCTCCGCAAGCAACTAATTTAGCCCTTAAAGTAGCTGATAAATCGCTTGAAGATGTACAAGCCACTACTGGAAATGGAGTTATACTAGAATTATCTAGTGATGCCCCTAAGCTTGAGGCATTAAATAATATAGATACTTTATCTATAAGCAACGAGGCTTATGAGTTATACACTCAAAGTTTATTAAGCTAATTAAAATCTAAAATAAAATAAATTAAATTAAATTAATAAAAAAAGTGCATATAAAATTTTATGCACTTTTTTTGTTGTTATATATTACTATTAATAATATTAATATCAAGATTAAAGATATCGGTTGAGTAACTATATCTATTCCCAAACTCGACAAGCTACCGCTCTCTATTATAGCTCTCCTAAAATTAGTATCAATCGTATTAGATAATATAATACCCAACACTATAGAAGAAACTGGATAGTTATAGCATCTTAAAATATATCCTATTACTCCAAAAACAACACTAACTAGTATATCTAGTATATTATTATTTATGCAATAGCTACCTATTATAGATATTACTATTATTAGTGGTATTAATATGCTCTTTGGTATATCTATTATTTTAGTAAACGTCTTTACTCCTGTAAGTCCAAAAAACAAAAGTGATATATTCGCTACTACCAAAAGTCCTACTATTATATGAAATATATCACTAGATGAGTCTATAAATCCGCTACCGACTTTTATACCTTGTATTTGCATAGCTCCCATTATGACTGCTGTTACAGCGTCGCCTGCTATACCAAGCGTTAACATCGGTATTAAAGCTCCTCCTATCGCAGAATTATTCGCAGACTCTGGCGCTACTATCCCCTCGTAAGCCCCCTCACCAAAAGGCGTTTCTGGATTTTTAGTAGTCTTCTTGGCTACATCGTATGCTATCACAGATGCTATCTCTCCGCCAGTTCCAGGAAGTGAGCCTATAATCGTGCCTATAAAAGAGCTTTTAATACAACATGGCAAGTATTTTATTATTTTTTGCTTATTAACCAATATCTTATTATTTATATTATTATTATTATTATTATTATTATTATTATTATTATTATTATTATTATTATTATTATTATTATTATTATTTATATTACTATCATTTAAATCCAAGTTCCTTACCTGAAACAAAGCCTCTGATATACTAAATAGCCCTATCATAGCTACTATATAATTTATACCGCCTTTTAAATACAAGCTACCAAATGTCAATCGCTCGCTCCCTGTTAAAGAGTCTATACCTATACAGCCTATAATTATACCCACTATACTCATTAGTATTCCCTTTAGTTTTAAATTAGCTCCCAAAGTTAATCCTATCACTGCTATCAAAAAGTACTCCTTTGACCCTATCTTTAACGCAAATTGTGATAAAATAGGTGCTGACAAAGAAAGTAGTAAAATCCCTATAAATCCACCTATTACAGACATAATAGTAGAAATTGCTATAGCATCTCCAGCTTGTCCTTTTTTAGAGAGTGGGTATCCATCGAAAGTTGTGGCAACTGAAGCTGGAGCTCCTGGAATATTAAGCAGTATAGCGCTTCTAGAACCCCCATATACTCCCCCAACGTAAACCCCCATCATAACTGCCAAAGAAGAATATATATCCCATGAATAAGTAAGAGAAATCAACAAAGAAACAGCCATCGTGACGCTAAGCCCAGGTATTGCTCCTATATATATACCAGCAAAAGTACCTATATTTACCAGTATTATCATATTTAATAACGACATATCAAACCTCTTATTTTTATTTTATTTTTATTTTATTTT
>JAWXUY010000065.1:0-8796 GCA_044425885.1 bacterium
TCTACTTCATCTATATTAATAGGTTTATTATTAAATCTAACTTCTAGCATACTTCTAATAGTAGAGAGTCTTTCGTTGTCACCATTCATGAGTTCGGCGTATTGCTTGTAAATGTTGTAATCGCCCTCACGTACTGCTTTTTGTAATAGTCTAATAGTACTAGGGTTAAATAAATGTTCCTCGCCGTTTTTATACCATTTGAAGTTACCGCTGAAGCCAAGCTTCTCATCTTTATTTAAATAAGCTTGTTCTTGTCTTTCAAGGTTTTCTTGTTCTATTTGTTCAAGCTCAAGACCGCCTATTCTAGTAGTTGTATTAGTAAAATAGTTATCAACTACATTTTGAGACAAGCCGAGGGCTTCAAAGATTTGAGCGCCTTGGTAACTCTGTAGAGTACATATACCCATTTTAGACATTACTTTTATTATACCTTTTGATATACCAGAGATATAAGTATTAACGTTAGTAGAGCCAACTTCAGGAGTACTTGTATCTGCGATAGTTTCAATAGCTAAATAAGGATTAATAGCGTTAGCTCCATAGCCAAGTAATAGAGCAAAATGGTGCACTTCACGAGGTTCTCCAGACTGAACAACTAAGCTTATTTTAGTTCTATTACCTTCTCTTATTAGATAATGATGTACACCAGCTAGGATTAATAGCATAGGTATAGCAGTAAGGCTCTCAGATACACCTTTGTCAGAGAGTATTAATATATTTGTATTGTTTTTGATAGCATTGTCTACTTTAGAGTATATCTCGTTGATAGCCTCTAGTAAAGAATTTTTGTTTTTATCGTATACAACATCTATAGTATCTACTTTAAAGCCGTATTTGCTTGCGTTTTGTATTTTAGTAAGCTCGAAGTTAGTTAAAATAGGAGTGTCAAGCTTTAATCTTTTACAGTTTTGCGGGCTAGGATTTAGTAAATCACCCTCAGCCCCTAGGTAACAGACAGTGCTTGTAACAATTTTTTCTCTAAGTGCATCAATAGGGGGGTTTGTAACTTGAGCAAAATGTTGTTTAAAGTAGTTATATAATAGCTGGTTATTTTTAGAAAATACAGCTAAAGGTGTATCGCATCCCATTGCTCCGATAGGGTCATCGCCTTTTGTAGCAATTTCAGTAATAGTATTAACATCTTCCATATTATACCCAAATACTTTTTGGTATTTTAGTAGTTCATCATGAGTCTTAACATCTATTCTGTTATTATTTTCTTTATTATCTTTAGCTTTATTATCTTTTTTCTTTAATTCTTTTTTTAATTCTATTTCTTCCTTTGGGTCTTCCATATATTTAAGTTTTACTAGGTTGTTTTCTAGCCATTCACTATAAGGGTTCTCGTTTGCAACATAGCTTTTTATTTCTTCGTCTTCTATTATTTTGCCCTTCTCAGTGTCGATTAAAAGCATCTTGCCAGCAGTAAGTCTATCTTTTTTTACTATATTTTCTTCTTTTATAGGAAGTACTCCTACTTCAGAGGCAAGAACTACGTAACCATCTTTTGTAATATAGTATCTAGCAGGTCTTAAGCCATTCCTATCAAGAGTTGCTCCTATTACTTTACCGTCTGTAAATCCAACCCCTGCTGGACCGTCCCAAGCTTCACCTGTAAGGCTATTATAAGCATAAAAATCTCTTTTATATTTTTCCATATTTGTGTCATTTTCCCAAGGCTCAGGTATAGCCATCATGATAGCTTTAGGTAGGCTATAACCAGAGAGAGTAAGCATTTGGATATAATTATCAAGCATAGCAGAGTCGCTACCATCTTCATTTATTACAGGCATGATTTTAGCTAAATCATCTTTAGAAAATTTGTCAGTCTTGAAAGTATTTTGGCGAGCCTTAATCCAATTTACATTACCTCTAATAGTATTAATCTCTCCGTTATGCATAAGGTATCTATTAGGGTGCGCTCTCTCCCAACTAGGAAATGTATTTGTACTAAATCTTGAGTGCACAAGCGCTATAGCGCTTTCATAATCAAGGTCTTGTAAGTCTATATAAAACTCTTTTACTTGGTTAGGAGTTAGCATACCTTTATATACTATAGTTCTAGTAGAGAGGGAAGCAAAGTAAAAATAAGGGTCGTGTAGGCTATTTTCAGCGTATCTTATTTCTTTCTCAGCTCTCTTAGATATAACATACAGTTTTCTTTGAAAGTCTTGCTCTGTTAAGAGGTTACCATCTTTTTGTATGAAAGCCTGCATGATGAAAGGCATAGAGTCCTTAGCAGCTTGACCGAGTGAGCGTGGCTGAACAGGTACTTCTCTAAAACCAAGTAAGTTTTGGTTTTCTTCTTTTATTATTGTCTCAAGTTTTTCTATAGTTTTTGCTCTAAGCTCTTTATTATTTGAGCAGAAAAACATACCTACTCCGTATTCCCCTACTTTAGGGAGTGTGATATCTACATCTTTACTTATCTTCTTCATAAATTTATGAGGAATTTGTGTAAGTATACCACCGCCATCTCCTGTATTTTCTTCGCTACCTACTCCCCCTCTATGAGTCAGGTTTTTTAGTATTTGTATAGCGTCTAGTATTATGTCGTGGTTTTTATCACCTTTTATATTAGCAATAAATCCTATCCCGCAGTTGTCATGTTCAAATTGTGGGTCGTATAGACCCTGCTTTTCTGGTAATTGTGTATATTTCAAATTAAATCTTCCTTTCTTAAAATAATTTATAAATTAACTTTTATTAAATTTTTAGTTTAACTATAAGTTTAATACAAATTTATAAAAAAATCAACAACATAAATTTTAAAATTTAAATAATAATAAATTTTAGGCGTTATCAATAATTATTTTCTATTAATAACTATTATTTTTTAGTTGAATTTTTTAGTTGATTTATTATTTAATATGTGATATAATATTAATTATATTAAATTAATAAAATTTAAAATAAAAAAATAATTTGGAGGAAATATTTATTATGAAAAAATCAATTGTTTACAGCACTGTTACAGGTAATGCCAGAAATTTAGGGGAGCATATTTCTAAAACGTTAGGTGATTCTTCTTACTGTGGACCTCTTAGCGATGAAGCTATCGAAGCTGACTTAGTTTTTGTTGGATTTTGGACTACTAAGTTCTCTTGTGATGATAAAGTTAAAGCGTTTTTAGGTAAATTAAAAGACAAAAAAGTTTTCTTATATGGTACTGCTGGATATGATTTTACAGAAGAATTCTTCAATGGAATAATCGAAGAAGTTAAAAAATCAGTAGACCCATCTTGTGAAGTTGTAGGGAGCTTTATGTGTCAAGGAAAAGTTTCAGATGCTAAGCAAAAAGCTATTAAAGATGCAGACGAAGAAAAGTATAATTCTATGAAAGAAAATCTTGATAAATCTGTTTCACATCCAGATGCAAGCGATTTAGATGCTTTAGCTAAAGCTATTCAAGGTGCTTTATAATTATAATTATATAAGCTTATAATTAATATAATAAGCAACTACATAAATAAACCAGCCCGTTAATTTATCAGGGTTGGTTTTTTTATATTTTATATAATCTTCTCAAAAGGCCAGTCTATTATACCTCCGAAGTCTGTAACGTCTTTATAACCTTTCTCTAGCAAAATATCACCAGCTACCAAGCTACGATTACCGCTCCTACAGTAGATTAGTATTTTGGCGTTTTTATTTGGTATAATTCGTTCCGCAGAGGTCTCGAGGTCTAGTAGTGGTATTAGTAAGGCGTTATCTAAATGCTCATCTTCGTACTCCTCTAGCGTCCTAACGTCCAGCACTATACATTCTTGTGTATCTATTATCTTCTTAGCCTCTACCGCCTTTATTGTATTTATTTTCTTTAACATGATTCATCAGCTCCCTATTAAATTGAATTTTAATTATATTTTTTACTTATATTTATATTATATCACATATTAGTATAAGCGTGCCAACAATAAATTTATTATAATTATTTTTATAATTTTATTTTTATTAATTTAGCATAATTTTTTTATTTTTTTTTATTTATATTGTATATTTTATTTTTTTTTAATAAAAATCTCTTGTAAAATAATAATAAAAATGGTATAATATTTACATAGATATTAAATAATTAACTAGTTATTTAATATAGTTTATTTAATAAAATATAGTAACAAAAACATAAAACCAAAAACATAATATTATAAAAGTTGATTTTTAGGAGGAGATATTAAAATGGCAATGAAATTTTATTTACAAGGTGAAGACATAACTCAACAAGATTTACTAGACAATCAAGATGTTGTTCTTAAATGTCATGAAACTCTACATAACAAAACTGGTAAAGGTAATGATTTCTTAGGTTGGATTGATTTACCATCTGATTATGACAAAGAAGAATTTGCGAGAATTAAAGTAGCTGGTGAAAAAATTAAAAAACAAAGTCAAGTTTTAATAGTCATAGGTATCGGCGGTTCTTACTTAGGTACTAAAACTGCTATTGATTTTATCAAAACTCCTTTCTATAATGAAAAAAAGAAAGACACTCCAGATATTTATTTTGTTGGTAATAACATTAGCTCTACTTATCTTAATGATATTATAGATATTCTAGGGGATAGAGATTTCTCTATTAATGTTATATCTAAGTCTGGTACTACTACAGAGCCAGCGCTCGCTTTCCGTATTTTTAAAAATCTTCTAGAAGAAAAGTATGGTAAAGAAGAAAGTAAAGAAAGAATCTTTGCTACTACTGATAGAGCAAGAGGTGCTTTAAAAGATATGTGTAACAAAAATGGTTATGAAACTTTTGTTATTCCAGACGATATTGGTGGAAGATTCACAGTTCTTACGGCAGTTGGCTTAGTGGCTATGGCTGTGGCTGGAATAGATTTAGATGAGGTTATGAGAGGCGCAAACGATGCTAAAGAGATGTTTAAAAATACTAGCATTGAAGAAAATATCGCTTATCAATATGCTTTAGCTAGATATTTATACTACAAAAAAGACAAAAAAGTTGAAATATTAGCTAATTATGAGCCTCATCTTGTTTCTTTTGGTGAGTGGTATAAACAACTTTTCGCAGAAAGTGAAGGTAAAGATGGCAAAGGAGTTTATCCTACTGCTGGTAATTTCTCAACAGATTTACACTCAATTGGGCAGTATATTCAAGAGGGAGAGCGTCAATTCTTCGAGACTGTCCTTTGGGTTAATGAGCCTAAAACAGAGCTTAAAGTACCTTTTGATGCAGAAGATGGTGATGGATTAAACTTCTTAGCAGAAAAATCAGTTCATTTTGTTAACCAAAAAGCGTTCGCAGGAACTATGTTAGCTCATATGGATGGTGGAGTACCTAACATGGTAATAGAAATAGACAAGATGGATGCTTACCATTTTGGTTTACTAGTTTATTTCTTTGAAAAATCAGTAGGTATAAGCGGGTACTTAATAGATATAAATCCGTTTGACCAACCTGGGGTAGAGGCTTACAAGAAAAATATGTTCGCACTTCTTGGCAAAGATGGTTATGAAGATTTAAAAGTACAACTTGAAGCTAGATTAAAATAAAAAAATAAAAATAAAAATAAAAGAGGCTGTTGCATTTTGTGATAGCCTTTTTTAGAGCGTTAAGGGTGGATAAGATAATGTCAGTGTATATATATATATATTATTATTGATTGTATTTTCAAGGATAATATTAAGAGTTTTTAAATTTGTTAGGAATGTTGTTAATACGAACGACTATAAAGAGGTTGCTATTAAAAACGCACGTAACGATTTTATAATTTTCATATGGTTATTTTTATTTATATGGTTTACACAAGAGCTTTTGAATTTACTAACAATATTTTTTATTACACCTATAATATTTATTATAATTTTTATAGTAGTATTTAAAATATTTGATATGCTTGTTATTAGTGGTGTAGGGATTATAAGATTATTTACAGATAGTAAGATATATATGCCATCATGTTTTATTCAAGTAGTAGCCCCCAGTAGTGGCATTAATATTATATTGTATGCTGATAACTAATTTTGACTTTACGATTACAAAGGTTAAACTTGAGCATTTTTTGTATCAAGAAAAACGTGAACAGGAGATAAACTATAGGTTAGAGAATGAAAAAGGTAAAGAAATAATTTACAGCGATATACTCTGGAGACCGTTCGAGGAAGATGAAATTTTAGCGGGGTATTGGGTATATCAAGGTATGATGTCTGGCAATAGTATATTGTATTATACATCTATTGATAGCCAAGATGCTATTAAGAAGTATTGTAGTTTAGTAGAGTATGAGATAGTAGAGATTAATAAAATAGATGAAAATTGGTACTATGTGAGCTTTGAGTAAAAATAAATATAAATTATTAAGGTATAGAGATAGAGATATTGGGGAATATTATTCGTGCGATAAAGTGTTATAATTTTTTAGGAAAAGGAGGTGATAAATTATGGCTAAGTCTTCAGGAGTTTCAAAAAATACGCATTCTCAACAACAGTGCAACAACTATTCAAATCAAAGCAATCCAAACAATTCAGCCCATAAAGCTAACAGCAACAATCATTCTAATCAATGTAATCCAAACAATTCAGCGTATCAAGGAAGTAAAAAATAATTATAAATATAAACACAAAAGAGGCTAGTGCAGTTTGCAGTAGCCTTTTTTAGAGTGTTATGTAAGTGATTATTAGTGCTTCTCTATCTTTACTTGTTGAGCGCTTTTAGAAACGCTTGTACTAAAGTTGATTTTGCCAGACTTATTAGTTTTTACTTTGTCAAGATTAACATCATCAATGTATAAAGAATAGTTAGTTTCAGGTTCAAGCTCTAAAGTAACTGAAATATCGCCAGCACCTTCAAGCTCAAAACAAGTTTTAAATTCTGTAACGCTTAAATTATGTATTGTAGCACCTGGAACTGTCTCTAAAAGTAGTTGAGAATTTTTAGAAAGTCTAGTAACAAGGTTATGAGTTCTAACTTTGTAGATATCACCATCTACCTCAAAGTCTTTAACTTTAAGTTTTTCAGTCACTTCATAGTTTCCAAAACTAATAGTTTTGTCGTCGTTTAAAATAATTCCTTCATTTATTACTGCCATAAGATAGCCTCCTAAAATTTTAATTTTATAAAATATCGACATATTTAATTAATTGTAGTATAATATAATTAAATATATTAATTTAGCTATATTATAACATACGTATAACTGAAAGTATACAAAAAAATTAAAAAATTAAAAATAAATTAAAAAAATATAATTATATGTTAGTATAATATTAAAAAAGATATATTTAATGAGAAATAAAAATATATTATGATTGTTAATGGGGTTTATGTCATCAGGGTTAGGCTTGTTAATGATTTTTTTAATAAGTAGATTTGAAATGTATGTTTTATCGTATGGCTTAATAGGAATTGTGTTTCTTGTTATGTGGTGAAGCTTAGGTTTTATAAGCAGTATAATTTCAAAAAAATATTAAAATATCTTTTAGGTTTACTCATTTGCAAATGTCATTTGACAATGTTTTTGGTGATGATACTAAACTTATACCAAGATATTATTTTAGAGTATAATATGATTGGTATAATATAATTGATATAATAGGTAGAGTTTCAAAATATTTTTATTTGTCTATAACAAATATAGCGCATAGATTAACATATTGGGTGAATAATAGTTGGTTAACGTTTATAGTAGGATTTGGTATAATGTGCTTGGCATATTTTGTAGGTTATAATATTGGAAAGAAAAAATAAGAAATATATAGTTATATTATATAAGATATTTTTAAGAATAAAAATTAGTGGAGAAATAATAAAAATATGAGTGATAACAATAAGAAGATAAAATTAATAAGACTGGATAAATTTTTAGCAAATGCAGGGATAGGAACAAGGAGCGAAGTAAGGGGTTATATAAAACAAAGGAGAGTTTGGCTAGATGGAGAGGTTTGCATAAAGGCAGAAACAAAAATTAATGTAGAGGAAAGCGAAATCACGTTTGACAAAAGGACTGTTATGTACGAGAAATTTATATACTTAATGATGAACAAGCCTAAGGGTTATATATCGGCGACAAAGGACGATTTTAAAGAAACTGTAGTGGATTTGATAGATGAGGAGTATAGAAAGCTAAACGTTTTTCCAGTTGGTAGGCTGGACAGGGACACAGTTGGGCTATTGATCTTATCGAATGATGGACGTTTTGCGCATAACACGCTCTCGCCAAAAAAGCATATAGAGAAAAGTTATTATGCTCATATAAATGGCGAGATAACAGATTTTCATATTAAAGAGTTTAGAGAGGGTGTGAGGATTAAAGATGGTTACAAGTGTCTCCCAGCGGAGCTTGAGATAGAGTATAGTGCCGAGAATTTTTCAAAAATAAAAGTTACGATAAGAGAGGGGAAATATCACCAAATAAAAAGAATGTTTGAGGCGTATGGAAGAAAAGTAGTCTATTTACAGAGGCTGACATTTGACGAAATAAAATTAGATAAAAATTTAGCAGAGGGAGAGTACAGAGTCCTAAATGACCAAGAAATGATGTTAATAAATAAATTTGTTGATAGGCTGGAAGACTAAGAAAACAGGCAAAAATTTAATAAAAGTAAAAAAAATATAAAAAAATATAAAAAAAATCAAAAAAAGTATTGACATATATTTTAATTCATGTTATTATGTATAAGCACTAGAGAAACAGCAAGAAACGAAAATAGTGTAGAATTAATATTTGAACATTGAAAATTGAATAACAAACGCAACACAATAATTTAATTAATTGAGTTAAATCAAGAAGATTAAATAATTGTGAGCCAGACAAAAACATATATAAATGTTTAACGAG
>JAWXUY010000066.1:0-8734 GCA_044425885.1 bacterium
TAATTTAAAGCCAAGTGATAAAATTAAGCCATTATTAAAGTCGGCTACAGCTAGCTTTGGAATAACAGCGCTTAACGAATTAGAGCAGTTACACAACAAGCAATCTTTATATTCAAATGGAATTTTTGCAATAGAAACTATGGAGTATATTAATAATAAGATAGAAGAATTTAAAGAAGAAGATAAAATTCTATATGCTGTTTATGGTACACCAGCTGAAAGTCTATGCGGTCTACAAGTAGAGCAATTTAGAAAGCAATTTGGCATAATAGAAAATGTTTCAGATAGGAGCTATGTTAGCAATTCTTTTCATGCACACGTATCAGAGAATATAACGCCTATACAAAAACAAGATACAGAGAAGCGTTTTTGGGATTTATTAAATGGTGGTAAAATTCAATATGTAAAATATCCTATTGATTATAACGTAGAGGCTTTAAAAACTCTAGTAAGGAGAGCGATGGAGCTAGGTTTTTATGAGGGAGTTAATCTTAGTTTATCATACTGCGATATTTGTGGACATAGCTCTTTAAATATGGAAATTTGCGGTGAATGTGGTAGCGAAAATCTTACAAAAATAGATAGAATGAATGGATATTTAAGCTACTCACGTGTAAATGGAGATACTAGATTAAATGATGCAAAAATGAAAGAAATAAAAGAACGTGTGAGTATGTAATAAAATATGTAGTAAAAATAAATAAAAAATTTGAGGTGTTTTTGTTTTATGAAGTATCATAACATAACAAGGGATGATATGTTAAACGGAGAAGGTTTAAGAGTAGTTTTGTGGGTTTCAGGCTGTGAACATGGATGCAAGGATTGTCATAACCAAATAACGTGGAATGCAAATGAAGGTCTGGTTTTTGACGATGATGCTAAGCAAGAAATTATAGAGTGCTTAGATAAAAATTATATACAGGGAATAACATTTAGTGGGGGAGACCCGTTATATAAGAGTAATGTAAAAGAAATAACTGAATTTTGTAAATTTTTGAAAAACAAATATGGTTCAAAAAAAGATATTTGGTTATATACAGGTTATTTATTTGAAGATATAGAAAAATTAGAAATTTTAAATTATATAGATGTTTTATTAGATGGCAAATATGATAGGAAATTAAGTAACCTAAATCTTGAATGGGTAGGGTCGTCTAATCAGCGAATTATTGATGTAAAAGAAAGTTTAATACAAAAGAGATTAGTTCTTAAAGACAACCTCAAAGGTAATTAAAGGTAATCAAAGATAATAATATTTTATAAAAATCTATAAATTTATAAGTTTTTATGTTAATTTTTATATTCTAAATTAATTTTTTATAAAAAAATATAAAAAAAATATAAAAAAAACTTGACAAAAGCTTAATAAAACGTTATAAATAAATAGAAAAAAAATAAATTAAAGTTATTGTATTAATACTTAATAAATAAAATTGAGAAGATTAATATGATTTAGGAGGTTAAAATTATTATGAACAAATCAGAATTAGTTACAAAAATCGCAGAGAGAACTGAATTAACGAAAAAAGACACAGAAAAAGTTTTAAAAGCTTTTGAAGAAGTAGTTAAAGAAGAATTAACAGCAAAACGTGAAGTAAGAATGGTTGGATTTGGTACTTTTGATGTTATCGAAAGAGCAGCACATATGGGAAGAAATCCACAAACTAAAGAGCCTATGCAAATAGCAGCTTCAACTGCTCCAAGATTTAAAGCAGGTAAATCTTTAAAAGATGCAGTAAATGGTAGAGATAAATAATAAAGTATATAATATATAATATTATAATATTATTTGTTATTATATAAAAGCGATAGTCGATTATATATTAATTAGATTATCGCTTTTGTGATTTTATATGATTTTATATGATTTTAATGGTATAGAAGTATAAGAAGTAGATAAAATAAAAAATTATATTAATTAAGAAAGGATTGAAAATATGAGACTAGACAAGTATTTAAAGGTATCACGTATTATTAAAAGACGTTCTATTGCAAATGAAGCTTGTGACTCAGGGAGAGTGCTAGTTAATGATGTAGTGGCTAAAGCGTCTGTCAAAGTAAAAGTAGGGGATACTATACAGGTTAATTTTGGTAATAATTCTATTAAGGTTAGGATATTAATGATTAAAGACACTACCAAAAAAGATGAAGCAACGTTATTATATGAGCATATTTCTTAATAAATAAATAAAAAAAATAAATAATTTTAAAATAAATAATAAATAATAAATAAATTCATAAGAATTGGAATTATTATGTGATGGAAAAAAATAAAGAAAAAAATAAAGAAAAAAATAAAGAAAAAAATAAAGAAAAAAATAATAAAAATATTGTAGTTATAGGCGGTGGACCAGCGGGTATGATAGCAAGCGGGTTTGCAAAAAAAAATAATAATAGTAAAAATGTTGTTTTGATGGAAAAAAATAACAAGTTAGGCAAAAAGCTATATATAACAGGTAAAGGGCGTTGTAACGTCACAAACGCATCTGATGTAGAAGAATTGCTAGAAAATACTATTGGAAATCCTTATTTTTTATATAGTGCGTTTTATAGTTTTGATAGTTTTGCTACGATGGATTTTTTTGAAAGTCTTGGTGTAAAGCTGAAAGTAGAGAGAGGGAATAGAGTTTTTCCAGTTTCGGATAAGTCTAGTGATATTATAAATGCTTTAGCACGCTTCAGTGAAGCAAATGGTGTTAAAACGCTATTAAATCACAAAGTGCAAGAGATTATAGTAGAAGATAATATTATAACAAAGGTGATTGCAAATAATAAAGAGTTTCTAGTAGAAAGCGTTATTATTGCGACAGGAGGGCTTTCTTATCCTATTACAGGTTCAGATGGTGATGGTTACAAATTCGCAAGAAGTCTAGGGCATCAAGTGAGTAAGTTATCACCTTCTTTAGTGCCACTTAAAGCAAAAGAGTCTTGGGTTAAAGAGTTGCAGGGGCTTAGTCTTAAAAATATAGAGCTAAAAATTTTTGTAGAAGAAGTTAAAAATAAAAATAAAAATAATAAAAATAAAAATAAAAATATTATTTATTCTGGTTTTGGTGAGATGATGTTTACTCATTTTGGGGTGACAGGTCCTTTAGTCCTTAAAGCCAGCAGAGGTCTTGTTGATTATTATAACAAGGATATTATTAAAGCATGTATTGATCTAAAGCCTGCTCTATCTGACAAAGATTTAGATGCAAGGTTATTAAGGGATTTTGAAAAGTATATAAACAAAGATTTTAAAAATTGTCTAGATGATTTATTACCTCAAAAGTTAATATCTATTATTATTAAACTCTCTAGTATAGACCCAGATAAAAAAGTTAATTCTATTACGAAAGAGGAACGTAAAAGGTTAGTTGAGGTCATAAAAGGGCTTGAATTTGAAATAGTAGGAAATAATGGCTATAATGAAGCTGTAGTAACTTCTGGTGGAATATGCGTAGATGAAATAGACCCAAGCACTATGCAGTCAAAGATTATAAAAAATCTATATTTTGCTGGAGAAGTAATAGATGTAGATAGCTATACAGGAGGTTTTAACCTACAAATAGCTTTCTCAACAGGTTATTTAGCGGGCAATAATATATAATATGAAAATTAGAAAGGTGGTATTTTTTTGTTTATAAAGTCTATCAGAGGTGCTATCACTATTGAGCATAACACAAAAACAGATATTTTGAAAAATACAGAAGTTTTATTATTAGAAATGATAGAGCAAAATAATTTGAAAATAGATAGTATTATTAATATTATGTTTACAGCAACTAAAGACATTACCAAGGCTTATCCTGCTATCGCTACTCGAAACATTGGAATAGTAGATTGCCCTATTATGTGTGTACAGGAGCTAGATATAGAAAATAGCTTACCGATGTGTATTCGGGTTATGTTCACCATTACGAGCATTGATGATATAAAGCCAAATCATATTTACTTGAAAGATGCAAGAAAGTTAAGACCAGATTTATTTAATATTTTAAGTGATAAAAAGTTTGCGGTAGCAATAGATGGACCTGCTGGGACTGGAAAAAGCACTGTTGCTAAAATTATCTCTAAGGAGTTGAATTTTATTTATATAGATACTGGAGCTTTATACAGGGGTATAACTTATTATTGTTTGAGCAATAATCTAGATATTATGAGTGAAGAAAGCATTAAAGGTCATCTAGCAAATATAAATCTAGCTATAAAGTTTGAAAACACAAAGCCTCAGATCTATCTGAACAATAATAACATTACTCAAAATATTCGTACGGAAGAAATATCTCAAAAAACTTCGATAGTTGCTCAGTACAAGTCTGTGAGAGACAAGCTTCTAGATTTACAAAGAAATATTGCGAAGTATAATAACGTGATTATGGATGGCAGGGACATTGGCACGAACATATTACCAAGTGCTGATGTTAAAATTTATCTAGATGCAGACTCTCATACTAGAGCAGTAAGAAGGTATAATCAACTCGAAGGTGAAAGATTAAAAGATTCTTCAACATATGTTTCAAAATCTACAACTGATTTAGAAATAACTCTCGTTCAAATAGAAAAGTCTATAGTGGAAAGAGATTTTAATGACAAAAACAGGGATATAGCTCCTCTTAAAATCGCAGGTGATGCAACTCTCATAAACACTACCAATTTATCTATAGATGAAGTTTGTGAAAAAATAATCTTATTAATAAAACAAAAGTTTTAATAAAATAATTTTAATAAAAGTTTAAAATTAAGGAGGTGTTTTTTATATTATATGGTTTTCTAATGTTTTTTATAAGATTATATCTAAAAGCTAATTTTAAAGTTAAAGTGATTGGTAAAGAAAATATACCAAAAAAAGGTGGGGTTATTATATGCTCTAATCATATGAGTAATTATGATTCTCTGATTATTTGTACCAATGTTGGGCGGAAGGTGAATTACTTCGCTAAAAAAGAATTATTCTCAACTCCTTTTAAAAATTTTTGGATGCGTCAGCTAGGAGCTTTTCCTGTTGATAGAGAAAAAAGTGATATTAGCTCGTTAAAGACGAGTATTAATATTTTAAAAAATAATGGTGCTCTAGGAATTTTTGCGCAAGGTACTAGGGTAAAAGATGACAAGCCTGTAGAGGCTAAAAACGGAGTTTCTTTATTTGCGCTTAAAGCTGAGGTAGACGTATTGCCTATAGGGATAACTTCTAGCTACAAGAAAGGCGAAGAAGTGATAGTAACCATAGGTAAGCCGATTTCTTTTGAGAAATATAAAGGTCAAAAACCAAAGACAGAGCTTCTAACTAATATGACATCGGAAATAATGATTGAAATAGATAAGTTATTGGTAGAGTAGTTAATTAGTTAATTAGTTTATTATTTCAGAAAGGGTAATAGTGGTTATTATTATATTATGGAAAAAATTATTTTAGCTAAATCAGCTGGTTTTTGCTTTGGTGTTAAATTGGCTGTTGATTGTGCGTATGAAAGCTCCGAAAATGAATTGATCTATACTTATGGACCTATTATTCATAATAAGAATGTAGTCGGTGACTTAGAAAAATATGGTGTTAGGTGCGTAGAGGATATACAAGAATTCAAAAAACTTAAAAAAATAAATAAAAATTTTAAAGTTATTATACGTTCACATGGTATACCACTTGAAATCTATAATGAATTTGAAAGTAATAATATTAGTTATATAGATTGTACTTGTCCGTTTGTGAAAAAAATTCACAAGATTGTTTATGAAAATTATAAAACTGGGAAAAGTATTATTATAATAGGAAATAAAAATCATCCAGAAATTATAGGTATAAATGGTTTTTGTAATAATACAGCTATTATTCTAGAAAAATATGAAGAAGTGGTAGATTTTATTGAGAATTTCAGCCAAGAATTAATAAATTATATATTGGTCGTACAAACTACTTTTGATGTAAATTTGTTCGGTGAAATAAAAAACGTGATTATTCACAAAAAAAATATAAAAATTTTTAAAACGATATGCAATGCTACCAATGAAAGACAGAAAGAAGCGATTTCTATTGCTGAAAATGTAGATATTATGGTTGTTTTGGGTGATATTAATAGCTCAAATACCCAAAAACTTTTTTCGATTTGTAAGAAAAAATGCCCAAATACTTACTTGTGTGAAAAAATTCAAGATTTACAGTTGAATAATTTATCAAAAAATGTTAAAATTGGAGTAACTGCTGGTGCGTCAACTCCACTGGCGATAATAAAGGAGGGATTGAACTATTTGAATAGGTGCTACCAAGACCTATAAAAATAAATATATAGAATTTTTATATATTAAAAAGCTAGAATTTATAGCAAAAATAAAAAAATAAAAAAATAAAAAATTAAAAAGAAAGGATTGTCGAAAAAATATAAAAAATATAAGATTTTTATATATTTTTTGGCAACGGCTTTAAAAAAAATGAGTGAATTAGAAATGACTTTTGAGGAAATGTTAAACGAAGAAAGTTTAAGAACGCTTCGTAATAATAGTATGGCTAAGGGGAGCGTTATTCGTGTAACAGATAATGAAGTATTTGTTAATTTAGGTTATAAAGCAGATGGTATAATTAGCAAAGATGAATTTTCTAGTGAAGCAGACGTAGACTTAAAAAGTGAAGTATCTGTGGGCGATGAAATAGAAGTATATATCATTAAAGTTAATGATGGAGATGGAAATGTTGCATTATCAAGAAAAAGACTTGAAAAGCATAAAGGCTATGACGAGTTAGAAGATGCATTTAATAACCAAACGGTATTAAAAGGTAAAGTAGTAGATATTACTAAAGGTGGATTAATCACAATGATTAATGGAATGAGAGTATTTGTGCCATCTTCTCAGATTTCTAATAGATTTGTGCAAGATTTAAATGCTTTTAAAGGCGAAGAATTAGATTTTAAAATTATTGAATTTAATAGAGCTAAAAATAGGATTGTTGCGGGTAGAAAAGAACTTGCTCAAGAAGCAGAAAATGAGAAAAGAGCAGAATTATTTTCAACTATCGAAGTTGGCAGTCAAATTGAAGGTATAGTTAATCGCATAGTGGATTTTGGTGCATTTATAGATATCGGCGGTGTAGATGGTCTTGTTCATATTTCAGAATTATCTTGGGGTAGAGTTAGAAACGTAAACGACGTATTAAAAGTTGGCGATAAAGTAAATGTTTATGTGCTGGAAGCAGACCAAGTTAAAAATAAGATTTCTCTTTCTTTAAAAGATTCTACTCAAAATCCATGGGTTTTAGCAAAAGAAAAATATAACGTTTCAGACGTTGTAAAAGGTAAAATTGTTCGCATAGTAGACTTTGGGGCATTTGTTGAATTAGAAGCAGGTATAGACGCTCTTGTGCATATTTCACAAATAAGCCACAATCATATTTCATCAGCTGGTGAATTATTAGAAGTAGGCGACGAAGTAGAAGCTAAAATCACAGAAATTGATGCTGAAAACAAAAAAATTAGTTTAAGTATCAAAGCTTTAGTTAGCAACACGGATAGTGATGCTAGCGAAGAATAATATTTAGTTTAACAAATTAAGCAAGTGATATTAATTATATTTATATTAATATTGCTTGCTTTTTTAGTGGATTTTTTAATTTTTTAGTATATTTTTTAGTATTTAAATTAAATAAAAACTACGCTATGCTTTATTTATAATTAAAGCCTATCGTAGTTTTAAATTAATTAATTATATATTTTATTTTCTATTTCTTGCCATAAAGAGTCTTTACCGTCTTTTTTTTCGCTAGAAAACGGTATTAACATATCATCTTTTTGAAGATTTAAAGTTTTTTTGAGTACTGCTAAATGCTTATTAATTTGAGATTTTTTTAATTTATCGCTTTTTGTAGCTACTACTATAACTTTATAGTTATAATGCTTTAGCCAGTCGTACATCATAATGTCATTTTTACCCGCTTCGTGTCTTATATCTACTAGCAAAATTACTCCTTTTAGTTGTTCTCTATCGCAGATATAATCTTCTATCATTTTGCCCCATTTTTCTATTTCAGATTTAGATGCCCTTGCGTAGCCGTAGCCAGGTAAATCTACAAACAAAAGGTTATTCTCTACGTTATAAAAATTAATAGTCCTTGTTTTACCTGGGTTTTGGCTTGTCCTTGCTAAAGCCTTCCGATTAACCATACAATTTATAAGTGAAGATTTCCCCACGTTTGATTTGCCTACAAAAGCTATTTCTGGTAAATCAATCACTGGATATTGGTCTTTCCTACCACAAACTGCCGTCAATTCTACGTTATTTACGTTCATAAAATTTCTCCTATTATTATTAATTTAATATTTTAAGTCTATATTTATAATAAAACTACAAATAGCACCACATAATTAAAGCGTCTTCACGATTATCATCGTAGTATTCTTTTCTAATACCCTCTAATATAAAGCCGTTTTTCTTATATAAAGCTTGAGCGTCTTTATTATTAACTCGAACTTCTAAAGTAATTCCTATCATTTCTTTTTGTTTTGCTATTTCTAATAATTCTTTAATTAAAGCCGTGCCTATGCCCTGCTGTCTGTATTCTTTTTTTACTGCCAAATTAGTTATATGCCCTTCGTTTATAACGTGCCACATACCAGCGTAAGCCACTATTTCCCCCTCTAACACTGCTGACACGTATATAGCCATTTTATTATTTTTTAGCTCGTCACGAAAAGACTTCTCGTCCCAAGGAATTGCAAAGCAGTCTTCCTCTATTTTAGTTACAAATGGGATATGCTCAAGAGTCATA
>JAWXUY010000067.1:0-8704 GCA_044425885.1 bacterium
TCCAAATAGTTATAATTATAACAATAATAATTACAACAGCAATCCAAATAATTATTATAATAATAATAATAACAGTAACAATAATAATAATAACAATAATAATAACAATAATAACAACAATGGTAATAATTATAATTATAATTATAAAAATAATGTGATTAATAAGGGCGTTGATAGCTCTAAAAAAGAAGAATTACAAAAAAATAAACAAAAAAATATTGAAATTATGCTTGCACCCAATGAAAAAATAGTATATGCTTGTATGAGTAGTATTCCAATAACGATAGACGAATTGATTATAAAAACAAAAATGACTATTCAAGAATTACAATATACTTTAACTATGCTAGAAATTGGCAGTCATATACAAAAGTTAGCAGGTCAAAAATATATATTAAAAATATAAGTAGTAAATTTAAAGCAAATTTAAAGAAAGGATTTGTCAAAGTAGAATCTATGAATATTTGACAAAGGGTATTGGCATGGCTTCAAAAACCAAACAGAAAACTAAAGAAAATATTAAAGAAAGTAAATCAAAATCTTTGAAAAACTTAGTTATTGTTGAATCGCCAGCTAAAGCAAAAACTTTAAAAAAATTTCTAGGTAGTAATTACAAGATTGACGCTTCTATGGGTCATGTGAGAGATTTACCTAAAAGCGAAATGGGTGTTGATATAGAAAATGATTTTGAACCTAAATATATAACTATAAGAGGTAAAGGGGAGCTTCTAGCTAACCTCAGAAAACAAGTTAAAAGCTCTAATAAAATCTATCTAGCAACTGACCCAGACCGTGAGGGTGAAGCAATTAGTTGGCATCTATTATATGCTTTAAAGTTGAATGATAATCCAAATAAAAAAGTCTATAGAATTACATTTAACGAAATAACTAAAACAGCAGTACAACAGTCAATTAAACAAGCAAGAGAAATAGACATGAATTTAGTTAATGCTCAACAAGCAAGAAGGGTTTTAGACAGGCTTGTTGGATATAAAATTAGCCCGTTACTTTGGAAAAAAGTTAAAAAAGGTCTAAGTGCAGGACGTGTGCAGTCATTGGCTTTGAAGCTTATATGTGAGAGAGATGAAGAAATAGAAAATTTTATACCTATAGAGTATTGGACTATAGATGCTAGTCTAAATGTAGGTATTACAAATAATAATAAAGATGTTATAAATGCTAAATTATTCGCAAAAAATAACGAAAAATTAGAAATTAACTCGAAAAAACAAGCAGATGAAATCCTAGAAGTTATAACAAAATCCGAATTTATTATTAAAAGTATAAAAAATTCTAAAAGAATTAAAAATCCATACCCTCCTTTTATTACCAGCACGCTCCAACAAGAAAGCTCTAAAATTTTTGGGTATCCAGCTTCTAAAACTATGTTGGTCGCTCAACAATTATATGAAGGGATTAGTATAAAAGGTGAGGGAATAGTGGGTCTTGTATCTTATATAAGAACAGATTCAGTAAGGCTATCAGACGATGCCTATGAGCAAACAAAAGATTTTATTATTAATAATTTTGGTGAAGATTATATACCAAAAGAAAGAAAAATCTATAAGTCTAAAGGTCGTTCGCAAGATGCCCATGAGGCGATAAGACCCACGAGCATACAAAGAACGCCAGATCAAATAAAAAGCTCTTTAACTCCAGAGCAATACAAGTTATATAAGCTTATTTGGGAAAGAACTGTAGCTAGCCAAATGGCTTCAGCTATATATACTACAAAAGTTATTCAAGTAGATGCTGATATTTATAATTTTAAAACAACAGGTTCTATTTTAAATTTTGATGGTTATCTCAAAGTTTATAAAAAAAATGAAGAAAAGTCGGAAGAAAATCTAAGTGAAAAAACAACTGCTAGAACTCCTAAGTCAAAAAAACAAACGGATATATTATTGCCAGATGTAAAAGAAGGTCAGGTTCTAAAGGTAGAAGAAATAATAAGTAAACAGCATTTTACCCAACCGCCTCCTAGATACTCAGAAGCAACTCTAATAAAAATATTAGAAGAATTAGGAGTAGGGAGACCAAGTACTTATGCCCCTACAATCTCTACTATAACAAGCAGAAATTATGTGACAAAAGAACAAAAAGTTTTTCATACAACCGAGTTAGGTGAAATAGTAAACCAAATAATCTCAAATAATTTTATAGAATTTATAAATGTAGATTTTACAGTTGAAATGGAAAATACTCTTGACGAAATAGAAGATGGTAATATAGAATGGAAAGATGTTATAAGAAAATTTTATCCTCATTTTGATAGTGTAGTACAACAAGCGTATGATAAAATAGAAAATATAAAAATAGAAGATGAAAAAACAGATGTAGTGTGTGAAAAATGTGGGGAATTTTTGGTCATAAAATACGGGAAATTTGGTAAATTTATGGCTTGCCCAACTTTCCCAAATTGCACGAACACGAAGCCGTTTTTTGAAGACGCAAATGTATGTTGTCCAGATTGTGGTAATAAAATAATAATCAAAAAAACCAAAAAGGGTAGAAGATTTTTTGGATGTGAAAATCACCCAGAGTGTAGCTTTGTGTCGTGGAATAAGCCAACGGGAACAAAATGTCCAATGTGTGACACGTTTTTAATTGAAAAGGGAGTTAAAACAAAAATGATAGCTTGTAGTAACGCAGATTGTGGATACTATGTCATAAAGCCAGATGAAGCATCAGAGCAAGATTAGAAGTAAAAAAAGTAAAAAAAGTGAAAAATATGAAAGGAAAAGCTACTAATATATATATATATATATATATATCATATATCATATATCATATATCATATATCATATATCATATATCATATATCATATATATTTAGTAGCAGTTTGAACAATGCTTAATTTAGCTGAACAACTTAAAAAATTAAATCTAATAGTAAGAAACTCGTCGAATAATGATGAAATTATAGAAAATATATTTAAACATTTAGAAGAAACTTTAGATGTAAATTCTATTATAGTAGATGATAAAGGTGTTGTACTATATGAGATTAGTAATAAATTAGTAAGCATATCTTTAAATAAAAATTTAGATTTTTATAATGTAAACGACAGCTTTAATAGTCACAAAATAGAAGATTCGCTAACATTTCAATTGAATAACCTAATGGATAATAAGCTTAATATTAAGTTAAGTAATCTAGAAAGTTCTATTATAGATAAACATGTTTTCTCAAATGTATTCGGAACTTTTATACCGATATTCGCAGATAAAACCAGAATAGCTACTTTTATATTTTACAGAGAAGGTGAAAAATTCGACGATACTATCCATATAATAAATGAATTTTTATCTAATCTAGTAGGAATAGCTCTAATTAATAATATAAAAAATAATAGAGAAGAATATGACCGAAGTATGATAGCAGTTAAATCAGCAATAGATACTCTATCTTTTACTGAGTTAGAAGCAGTAATAAGTATATTTTCAGAGTTTAATAAAGATGAAGGCGTTATAATAGCGAGTAAAGTGGCAGATAATTATGGTATAACAAGGTCTGTAATTGTAAATGCTCTAAGAAAAGTAGAGAGTGCTGGAATAATAGAAACAAGATCGCTTGGTATGAAAGGTACTTATATCAAGGTTTTAAACAAATATTTATATTCTGAATTAAATAAATTTGAAAAAAGTAAAAAATAGGAGGGGTTTGGTGAAAAGTGGTAAGTCAAAGAACAATAAATCGCCAGATCTACATTATAATCACAGACAAAGAGTGAAAAAAAGGTTCGTGGATCAAGGTAATCTAGATAATTTTGAAGAACATCAAATTTTAGAATTATTATTGTTTTATTCAATTCCAAGAAAAGACACAAATGAGTTAGCTCATAAAATATTAAAAGAGTATGGTTGCTTATATGATTTATTTAACGCAAGTCCCAAAGAAATTTCAAAAAGATGTAATGTAACGATGCATACATCAATTTTAATGACAATGATGCCTTGCTTATTTAGAAGATTTTTATTAAGTGAACAGAATAAAAGCGATATAACTATATCAACAAAACATCAGGCAAATAACTATTTTAAGTCATTGTTAGTAGCAAAACCTATAGAAAATTTTTATGTAGCATATCTAGATATAAATAAAAAAGTTATAAAAACAATAAAAATGAGTGAAGGAAATACTAATCAGTCTGTAGTATATGTAGAAAAAGTTGTTTCAAATGCTATTTTATATAATGCTGAGTATGTTGTACTAGGACATAATCATCCAAATGGAAATAAAAAACCTTCTAATAGTGATTTTGAAATTACACATCAAATAGTAAATGCATTAGGTAGTATTAATATTAAAGTTTTAGATCATATAATTATATGTAATACAGGATATTATAGTTTTGCAGGCGATAAAAACTGTGGTTTATCTTATAATATTGAATAAATAAATAAATAATTAATTATTAAAATAAAAATTTGGAGGTTAGGACTTTTATATGAAAAATACAGAGAAAAATATAAATAAAAATTCAGACAAAAAAAATGGAAATGTAAATATTTCAGATGATGTTTTAATAACAATTGTACAAACTTCAGCGATAGAAGTAGAAGGAGTGGCGTGTGTAACAAAAAGCATAGCAAATGATTTTATAGGAAGATTATCAAAGAAAATACCAACAAAAACTATAGAGTCAGTTGATAAAGGCGAAAGAGTCTCTATTAATATAGCAATTAATATAAAGATGGGCTATAAAATAATGGAAGTTGCAGAGAGAGTTCAAGTTAAGGTTAAAAATGCTTTGGAGCTTATGACGGGTCTAGATGTAGATAAAGTAAACGTAGATGTTGTATCTGTTCAGACCGTAGAGGATTTAGTTTAAAAATAAAAAAATATTAAAAAGAAAGGTTTATAAGGCTCAATAGTGGAAGATATAAAAAATAATAAAAAAAATAATATGAAGCTAGAAACCAGAAGCAGTACCAGAAATCACGTTTTTAATTTGGTTTTTCAAGTGCCGTTTTATAGCTCTTATGATTTTAATAATCCAGAGGATGCTAATAATTTATTAATAAGTTATTATGAATTATTAGAACAAGAAGAAGAATTTGAATTAAAGTATGATGAAGATTTTACGCCTTTTAAAATAAATAAAGAGGTAGTAGAGGTGCAATATGAGGGCATACTAGAAAATTTAGCAGATATAGATAGTATTATTAATGAAAATGCTGATGGTTGGGAGATATCTCGTATAGACAAAGCAGATTTAGCTATCTTAAGATTAGCTGTTTATGAAATAATATTTGATGATAATATTCCAAATGTTGTAGCAATTGATGAAGCTGTTGAGCTAGCCAAAGATTATAGCTCGGAAAAATCGTATAAGTTTATAAATGGTGTTTTGGCAAAAGTAAATAATTAAAAAATAAAAAATTTTGAAACAAATTTTTATTTAGTTCGTTTAGAATAGTATAATAAAAATAAAAATAAAAATAAAAATAAAAATAAAAATAAATAATAGGATAAAATTATGGTTGATAATCAAAAAAATTTTGATATTTTTATTTCTAATGCTAGGAGCTTCATAGATCACAATCTTGAAGAATATATAAAAAAATTTGTAGGTGAAAATATATCAAAATCTATGATATACAGCATAAATGCTGGTGGTAAAAGGTTTAGACCCCTATTAGTATTGTTGACTTATCAAAGCTTAAATCAAAAAAACACAAATTCTACTGATTTTGATGAAGATGATTTTAAAGATATTTTACCTTTTATAGTAGCTATAGAGTTTATCCACACTTATTCTCTTATACATGATGATTTACCTTGTATGGATGATGATGATTTTAGGAGAGGTGTCCCGACTTGTCATAAAGCTTTTGACGAAGCAATAGCAGTTCTAACAGGAGATGCCCTACTAAACACAGCGTTTGAGGTTATGCTAAGCAAGTTGGAATTAGATTTTAAGAAAAAAAATCTATTAGCAACCCAAGAAATAACTAAGTCCGCTGGCTCTAATGGTATGATAGATGGACAAGTTATAGACATGTATAATCAAGATTTGAATGAGCAAGATTTAGACGTAAATAATCAAGATTTAAATATATTAGAAGAAATATTGTTAAAGATGTATAAAAATAAAACAGGTGAGCTAATCTCAGCAAGTATCGCTGTTGGAGCTATTATGACAGGACTAGAAGATGATAAAATAAGCGAATTTAAAAAAATTGGCTATAATTTAGGGTTGGCTTTTCAAATTAAAGATGATATATTAGATATAACAGGTGATGAAAGAATAATTGGCAAGCCTATAAACAGTGATATAAAAAATGAAAAATTGACATATATAAAACTTCATGGGTTAGAAAACTCGAAATTGGTTTATAATAATTTATGTGAAGAAGTATTAAAAGATTTAAAAAAATTAGGTCTTTATAACACGTATTTATATTATTATATAAAAAAGAGTTTTAGTAGAAATTTATAAAATAATAAAAATTTAAAGAGGTGATAGGGGTGCATGGCGTACAAGAGTTTTTTGAAAATAGAATTATAATAATATCTATAGTAGCTTGGTTTATAGCTCAAGTTATAAAAATTATTATTGATTGTTTTAAAAATAAAACTTTTAATCCTAAATTAATAGTAAGTTCTGGGGGTATGCCAAGCTCTCATAGTTCGTTTGTAACATCGCTTTCTTTTTCTGTAGGATTGCAAGAAGGTTTTAACTCTACGATGTTTGCAATAACATTTGTACTGAGTATGATAGTAATGTATGATGCTTCTGGAGTAAGACGAGCTGCGGGCAAGCAAGCAAAAGTATTAAATATTTTTATTGCTAATTTTGAAAAACATGGCGTAAAAATAGATTCTAAGTTAAAAGAGTTATTGGGGCATAGTCCAACAGAAGTACTAGCGGGAGCTTGTTTAGGGATATTAGTTGCGATATTAATGTATTAAATTAATTAAATAATTAGTTAAGAAAGGAGCATTTGTGAGTTATTTAGATAAAATAAATTCACCTGAAGATTTAAAAGATTTTAGTATAATAGAATTAGAATTATTAGCAGATGAAATACGTGAGTTTTTAATAAATTCTATCTCAAAGACTGGTGGGCATTTATCTTCTAATTTAGGCGTAGTAGACGTTACAATTGCTCTTAATTATTGCTTTGATTTCTCACAGGATAAAATAGTCTGGGACGTAGGACATCAAGCCTATACTCACAAGATTTTAACAGGCAGAAAAAAAGATTTTAAAATGCTTAGAAAAAAAGATGGTCTTAGTGGGTTTCCTAAAACGTCTGAAAGTATTTATGACCATTTTAATACTGGGCACAGCTCAACAGCAATATCAGCTGGGCTCGGTTTTGTAGCAGGACGGGATTTAAATAATAAAAATTATAATATAGTTTCTGTCGTGGGAGATGGGGCTATGACAGGTGGCATAGTGTATGAAGCTATGAATAATGCTGGAATAAACAACAAAAAAATGATTATTATACTAAATGATAATCAAATGTCTATTGATGAAAATGTCGGGTCGCTTACTAATCATTTGAATAATCTAAGGTATGCTCCACGTTATATAGATGCAAAAATAGATGTAAAAAAGTTTTTAAATAAGTTTGATATATGTGGAGACGCTCTAAATAAAATCTTAGAAAAAACTAAAGAAGGTGTAAAACACGCTATTTTACCAAGTGTCATGTTTGAGCAATTTGGAATAAAGTATATAGGTCCTATAGATGGGCATGACATAAAATGGCTTATAAAAGCGCTAAACAGTGTCAAAAATATAAATAGACCTGTTTTATTACATATAGTCACTAAAAAGGGTTATGGTTATAAATTAGCAGAAGACAAGCCTAATAAGTTTCATGGGATAGCTCCTTTTAATACTTTAACAGGCGAGATTAGAAACAAGCAAGCAGTAGATACTTATTCAGATGTTTTTAGTGAATTTATGGTTAAAGAGGGTAATAAAAACTCTAAACTTATAGCAATTACAGCCGCTATGCCTTCTGGAACTGGACTTACTCTATTCTCTAAGCTTTACAAAGAAAGATTTTTTGATGTAGGTATTGCAGAAGAACATGCAGTTATATTTTCAGCAGGGCTTGCGATGAGTGGTTTTATTCCAGTATTTGCAGTGTATTCAACGTTTCTACAAAGGAGTTATGATCAAATAATTCATGATGTTTGCTTGCAAAACTTAAAAGTGATTTTTGCGATAGATAGAGCAGGAATAGTAGGCGATGATGGTGAAACGCATCAAGGTGTATTTGATTTATCTTATTTATCTCATGTACCTAATTTATGTATTATAGCCCCTAAAAGCAAAACAGAGCTAGTAAATATGTTAGATTTTGCAGTCAATAAGCATTATGGACCTATAGCAATAAGATATCCAAGAGGCAGTGCAAATGATGATTTTAAAGAAGTAGAAACAAGTATAGAGTTTGCTAAAAGCGAGTTTTTATATACGAGTGAGGATAAAAAAATTATTATTATAGGTGTCGGCTCTATGCTGGAAAATCTAAAAGTGGTATACGAGTTATTATTAAAAGATGGCATTAAAACTACTCTTGTAAATGCTAGGTTCATAGCTCCGATTGATGTGAGTTTATTAAATAAAATAAAATGTGATTATGAGTATGTATTCACTGTCGAAGAAAATCTTATAAGTGGTGGGTTTGGTCAAAGCTTATTATATGAGCTAAACAAATTAGAAGTTTTTGACAA
>JAWXUY010000068.1:0-8666 GCA_044425885.1 bacterium
AGGTAGTGGTTATATAGCGTTGATATTAAGATTTATTAGTATTAAAAATATGATAAATTTAAGTTAAATAATATTTAATTATATTATTAATTTAAATATTATCAACTCCATTATCCATTCCAGACACTCCCTAATTTTTATATTTGTTGACGTATATATATTTTTTTTATATAATATTATTTATGAATATTATTTACAGTTTTTTTTTAAAGGAGTTGTTTACATGAGTTATAATAAAAAATCTATTTCTAAATTGCTTATTAATAGATTGATTATATTTAGTATAGCTATTAATTTAATAGCTATGCTTATAATATCCAATACTGTTAGTGGTCTTGTTAATGAATTGGAAGATGAACATTTAAATGAAATTGTGTCACATATAGAAAGTGATATAATTTTGACTATTGATAGATATGTAGCATTGGCGGAAGTTCTATCTAAAAATACTTCTATTATTAATTTAATGATAGATAGTGATAAAAACTACCCTATGCACACAAATCAAAATAAAGATGTTGTTCTTAACGAATTACAAACAATAGAACCACTATTTGATGGCAATTTAATAAATTTCGCCTTATTAGATGATGACCAAGATGGTTATATAACACAAAATAATATTTATTCAGATGATGATTTTTCATTTAAAGAACGACCTTATTATTCTGTTGTAGAAAATAAAGAAACCTTAATTACATCTCCTTATTTAGATGCTCTTACAGGAGAAATGATTTTTTCAGTTGTTGTACCTATTTTTAATTTTGATAATGCTGTTGAGGGCGTTATTCTACTAGATTTATCTATGGAATTTTTACATACATTAATACTGAATACTGAATATAAAAAAACTGGTAGTTCATTAATTATTGATGATGATAATATTATTATTGCTCATTCTGATACATCTTTGATTGGTAAATCTATTTTTGATTTAAATTTTGAAAAAAATAAAGATAAAATAGAACTGGAAATTCTAAATCCTACACACGAATTAATAATATATTCTTTAGATGATGTAGAACAAATAGGTATTTTTGGAGATATTGAAAAATATAATTGGACAATATTTACGTTCATGTCTTATAACGAATTCACTTCTTATACATCTAAGATATTAATTGTATTTAGTATTTTGCAATTTATTACTGTATTACTCACATTATTTTTAGTATCTTTAACTGTTCGTTTCTCATTAAAACCTATTACTTATATAAAAAAAGCAATGAAAGAATTAGCTGATGGTAATACTGATTATATATTAACTTATACATCAAATAATGAAATAGGTGCTTTAGCTGATGATGTACGTTTTGCTAGTCAAAATTTATCTAGTTATATAAATAGAATACAAAATCAATTAGATTATGATGATTTAACAAATTTATATACAGAAAGAAAGTTTATTACAGAAGTTCAAAATAAACTTAATGATAATCTAAATACATCTTATTTTATTGTATCTCTTGATATAGATAATTTTAAATATATTAATAATACTTATGGTTATGATGTAGGTAGCGAGTTTTTAAAAGTTTTAGCAAATTATTATGAGCTTCTATTGAGTACCAGTAAAGTAATAAGCAGAGTTCATGGTGATAATTATCTTTTTTTCTTAACTGAAAGTCAAATGGTTAAAATGAAAAATGGTGATATTAACTATTTTGAAACTATACGCTTAAAAGCTAAAGCTATTATAGATGAGAGCTATGATTTAAGTATTAGTTGCGGTATATATAAGATTGAAGATAAAACCATGAATATTTCATCTATGATTGATTGTTCGAGTTATGCTAAAAATAAGGGTAAATCAAGAGCAGGTTTTTCTGTTAATTATTATGATAATATTATGAATGAAGAACGAGCATCTAATAATTATGTTGTATCAAAAATGAGAGATGGTATTAAAAATAAGGAATTTGTTGTATACTATCAACCAAAAGTAGATTTAATTACTAATAAAATAGCTGGTGCTGAAACATTGGTAAGATGGTATAATAATGGCGATATAATACCGCCTAATAAGTTTATTCCAGTTTTTGAAATGAATGGCTTCATCGAAACTTTAGATTATTATATAATAGAACGAACTTGTGAATTTATAAAAAATAATAATGATAAAAATATACCAGTAATATCTATAAATCTTTCAGGTGTTACGTTGATGAAGAAGAATGTAGTAACTAAAATTTTATCTATATTAGAAACTTATAATATTAAAACTAATCAAATAGAGTTAGAAATAACAGAAAGTGCGTTCGTTAATAACTTCGATTTAGCAGTTGAAAGAATTAATAAATTTATAGAATTAGGTTTTAGGATTTCAATGGACGATTTTGGTTGTGGAGAGTCATCATTGGGACGTTTAAAAGATATACCAATTCATGTTATAAAAATAGACAGAGATTTTATAATACAAACTTTCAACAATGATAAAGCAGAGTTGATATTAAAAAATATCGTAAATATGGCGAAAGATTTGAACTTAAAGACTGTTGTTGAGGGTATTGAAACAGAGGAACAGAGGAATTTAATAACAAAAATGGGTTGTGATTTGGGACAAGGTTATTTATTTTCAAAACCTGTTCCAGCTGATGAGTTTTTAAAAATGTTAATTTAATGATTATAAAAAAAGTAGGTATAAATTAGTATCTACTTTTTTTATGAGTTTAATTAGAGAGTGGCTCTTAGAGTATAAGTTTTTATTTAAATTAATATAATCTAATATAATTTTAAGAGGTGATTATATTATGAAAACTATAATTGTTATGAGTATATATGCTATTTTAAGTGGCAACTATGATAGTGAAAATATTGAAGACTGGTTAAATTTAGAAAATGGAATACCATCGGCAGATACATTTTTAAGGGTATTTAGGATAGTGTAACCAGATAAAATAAATAATGTAAATTTATTTATAATTATAACAAAGAACAATCCCTCCCTTAACGCAAAAAAAAACAATGTAATAATAAATGGGCTATTGTATAAAGCTTACAAGTTAGACTTGGTTGTTTAACTTGTATTAAAATTCTGTTTTTTTGTGTTAAATTTACAATTTTATATTTGGTTATTAAAATTTTATTTATTATAACATATAGCATTTTTCTTTATATTATGATATAATTCTTATAAGTTTAATATAAATTTTATTAGTTTTGTAAAGGAGATGTTTTTTTATTGTGATTGAAAAAGATAGAGTTAAATTAGTAGCTAAATTTGTTGATGATTGGGCTGGTCGAGGTTATGAGAAAGGTGAGAGCCATAGCTTTTGGATTAGATTATTAAGTGATGTTTTGGGTGTAGAAAATCCTACTGAATTTATAAAGTTTGAAGATAGGGTTGTTATAGATAATACAAGCTTTATTGATGGTTATATATCTAGTACCAAAGTTTTAATAGAGCAGAAAAGTTTGGGTAAGAATTTATTAGCTCCTATTAAGCAATCTGACGGTTCTTTACTTACTCCGTTCCAACAAGCTAAACGTTATTCCTCTGAACTGCCTTATTCAGAGCGTCCACGTTGGATTATAACTTGCAACTTTGAGGAGTTCTTAATCTATGACATGGAAAGACCACAAGGCGAGCCATCGAGTTTATTATTAAAAGATTTGGTTAAAGAATATTACAGATTAAGTTTTATTACCAGTACTATAAGTGAGAGTTTGAAGAAAGAAATGGAAGTTTCTATAAAGGCTGGTGAGCTTGTAGGTTTGCTTTATGATGAGCTGTTGAAAGAGTACAAAGACCCTACAAATATCAAGTCTTTAGAGAGCTTAAATATGTTTTGTGTTCGTATCGTATTTTGCTTATATGCCGAAGACTCTGGAATATTTGGTCGACATGGTATGTTCCACGATTATTTAAAGAGCTTTGATATAAAAGATACTAGAAAAGCTATTATTGACTTATTTAAGATTTTAGACCAAAAAGAAGAAGACCGTGACCCATATGAAGATGACGTATTACTTGCTTTTCCGTATGTAAATGGGGGTTTATTTGCCAATGAAAATATTGAAATTCCACGTCTTACAGAAACTATCATTAATATTATTTTAAGTAATGCCAGTGAAGATTTTAATTGGAGTGAGATAAGCCCTACTATATTTGGTGCGGTGTTCGAGAGTACTCTTAATCCTCAAACTAGACGTTCTGGCGGTATGCATTATACTTCTATAGAAAATATACATAAGGTTATAGACCCATTGTTTTTAAATGATTTAAAGCAAGAACTATTGGAGTTAAAAAGTATTACTGCTTTAAAGACTAAAAAGGCTAAGCTTACATTATTCCAAGATAAGTTAGCTAGTCTGAAGTTTTTAGACCCAGCTTGTGGTTCTGGGAACTTCTTAACTGAAACGTATTTATCACTTAGAAATCTTGAGAACGAAGTCTTAAGCGAGCTTTTAGGCAATCAAATAGTAATTGATACTGAAGATATTATAAAAGTAAGTATCAACCAGTTTTACGGCGTGGAAATCAACGATTTTGCGGTAACTGTAGGGAAAACTGCCCTTTGGATAGCTGAAAGTCAGATGATGAAGCAGACTGAAGATATTATTCACTCAACACTGGACTTCTTGCCTTTAAAGTCATATGCTAAGATAGTAGAAGCTAATGCTTTAACGCTAGATTGGGCAGAGGTGGTGGATAAATCGGAGCTTAATTATATTATAGGAAATCCGCCGTTTTTAGGTTATAGCTTAATGAGTAAAGAACAAAAAGCTGACTTAGTGGCTTGTTTTGATAAAGGTGCTAAGGAAGTTGCCAAAATAGATTATGTTTGTGGATGGTACATTAAAGCTTCTAAATTCATACAAAATACTAATATAAGAGTTGCTTTTGTTTCAACTAATAGTATAACTCAAGGAGAGCAACCAGCTATATTATGGACTGAGATGCTTAAAAATACTATAACTATAAATTTTGCTTATAGAACTTTTAATTGGTCTAGTGAAGCTAGTGAAAAAGCTGCTGTTCATTGTGTGATTATAGGCTTTTCTACTATAAATATTGGTGACAAACTATTATTTTCAGATGATAGCATTAAAAGAGTTAATAATATAAATCCTTATTTACTTGATGGCGATAATATATTAATTATAAGTAGAAGAAAGCCTTTATATAACGTTTCTAATATGATTTTAGGAAGTATTCCACGGGATGGTGGTTTTCTAAGTAATTATACTGAAGAACAAATGTTAGATATTACTTCTAAATATCCAGAAAGTAAGAAATTTTTTAAAGCCTTATTAGGTTCTGAAGAATTTATTAATAATAAAAAAAGATATTGTATTTGGCTTGATGGTGTTCCGCCAAATGAATATGTTAAAATACCACCAATTATTGATGCTATTAAAGGTGTTAAAGAAATGCGTTTAAATAGTACAAGAGAAGCTACAAGAAAATTAGCTGATGTTCCTTATCTTTTTGCTGAAATTAGGCAACCAAAAACAGATTATTTAATTGTACCTCGTGTTTCTTCAGAAAATAGAAAATATATACCTATTGGCTATGCTACAAAAGATATTATAGTTAATGATGCTGTTCAAATTATACCAAATGCTACTTTATATGAATTTGGAGTGTTAAATTCTAATGTTCATATGAGTTGGATGAGAACTGTTGGCGGTAGATTAAAGAGTGATTATAGATATTCGGCTACAATTGTTTATAATACTTTCCCTTGGTGCGAACCTACAGACAAGCAAAAAGCAAAAATCGAAGCAACAGCCCAGTCTATACTTGATGCTCGTGCTATATATAAAGATTGTTCACTCGCCCAGCTCTACAACGACCTTACTATGCCTCCCGAACTTAGAAAAGCCCACCAAAATAACGACTGTGCCGTGATGGAGGCGTATGGGCTGAAAGTTAAAGGAACTTCTGAAGCTGATTGTATCGCTCATCTGATGGAGCTTTATAAAAAGAAGGTTGCTGAACTGGAGGAGATTAATTTAAAATCTACTAAAAAGAAAAGAGGGTAAGTTATGTTTTATGAATTAGATACAGAAAGTGAAGCTTTATTAAAGAAAATAATTGACGTAAAAAAAGAATTAAATAATGATGTGAAGTTTAATTCGGAATTTACTAATAATTGGGGTAAATATTGTAATGATATCGAAGTGTATAAACAATTGAAGAACCATAATTTAATTGAGTTTCGTTTTATTGCAATCATGGGTACTCGTGATAGCATTATATTTAAAGGTTTAACTCAAAATGGAAAAACTTATTTTGAACGAAAAGAAAAATATGAAAAGGATAGAACTAATATGAATAATATAACAAATAATAATAATGGTAATAATATAATAATTGGTAACAATAACACTATTACACAAACTAATCAAAGTAAAGAGTTAAGTGAAAAAGATATAAAAATGTTTCTTGATAACCTTGAAAATGATATCCAACAATATAAAGATATTGAACAAGATAGTAGAAATGAAATTTTAGAAGAAATTAAATTTTTGAAAAATTCAGATATTAAAAGTAAATTTTTTACAAAAAAACTTAAAAACATGTTAGTAATGTTTGCAGAACGATTACCTAATGATAGTTTTATAGCTAATGAGATAAATAAATTTATTGAAAATATTGGGTAATTTAAAGAGATACTTTATATTTATAGATATGACTTCAAAACAATCTCATGTGATGAATATAGCACAAATTATTGGAGAAGAAGAACTCACAAATAGGAGCTTAGAAGGACTTATAGATTTTAGAATAATAGCACCTAGTATAGAATATATGGTAACTAATTAAATTTAATATATAAAAAAAATCTTAGATATTTTTTAGATAAGAAATTTAGCTAAGATTTTTTATTGATTTAATATAAGGTCACGCTTCCAAATAATTATGCAAAAGAGAGAAATTTAAATCAATATACACGTTATTTTCTCTGTTTTTACTAAAAGTTAACACTCAACCTTGAGAATTTTTCTCTTGAACCTTAATCATATTATAAAAAGTACTTTTAGTTAAGTCAAGAGTTTCATAAGCTTTTTTAGCTGTAAGTTCTCGTACTTTATAACATATCATTTAATATCCCTTTTATTTCTTGATTTATCAATTTCTATATTTATTTCTTCTAAAGATAAATCATTAATATTACTATACCTAACTTGTTCTCTAAGCATTTCAAATGCATTTTTTGCTTGCTCACTCTCTATATTATTAGATGATGTTATTTCAAATGGTATTTTTTTTCACACACAACTGCTCTTGCAAATATGTTAAATGCTGTTATAGAGTTCATTCCAAAATCATTACATAATCAACAGATTGCATCAGGTGCTTTTTTATTTTGTAATATTTATTTTTCTGCAAAATATTTTTATATTTCTTTAAATTTATATCTATTTGTTCGACTATTCCCCTTTCTAATTCTTTATATAATGTAGAACGTGATATGTTAAGTTCTTTTGCTATATTAACTTTTTTAATACCTAATTTTAATAAAAGTTCAATTTTTATTCTACTTTTTAAATCTAGACGTTCAAATGTTCTTTGTTTTGTGTTATTATTATTTGGTGATATAGTATAACCCTTTTCTGACTAATTGTGTATGGTAACTTAATTATATCAGATATTTACTAAGTTCGCTTTTTTTATTTTTTTGTCCTATTTCATTTTACCATCAACCATCTTTAGTTTACCTAGTTATTAAACAAAAACCTCTTGCTTTATACTTTTTCTCGTGCTAAAATATATCTATAGTCACATATTTACATTATGTGCAATATATATATATATTCGGAAAACACAATCTTACAAAAAAATTAAAAAAGGGGTGCTATTGGTAAAGTTAGTCGCTTTATCCATGTGTTTTAATAGCTAATTTACATACTATGGCTGATCAAAATCTTATTCAACAACTCAAAGAACAACAGGATACTCTCGTTTTTAATACTTTTTCTAGAAATATTGCTCTAGATCTTGGTAATGCTATTATTAATTTAGCCAAGTCTAAAGGTCTTAATATCGCTACCGAAATTATATTCAATGGTATTGTAGTCTTTAAGCATTCTATGGAGGGGACTGGGCTTAGACACGATATCTGGCTCAAAAGAAAGGCAAATACTGTTGCTCTTTCTCTAGGTAGTTCGCTCCTATTTGCTGAAACTCTCGCTCAAGATGGAAGAACGCTAGATGGGGATTTATATCTTAGTTATGATGATTATGTTATACTTGGAGGTGGTTTTCCTCTTATTATAGAGGGTGTTGGTATTGTAGGCTCAATTTGTGTCTCTGGGCTACCTCATCTAGATGACCACGGCATTATTGTAGAGGCTCTACAAAGCTTCCTCGCTGAGTAAGTTTATAATTTTATAGCTTGTTGCTTATCGTATACACCTATACATAATTATATATACAAAAAAGTTGGACTTGAATAGAGTAGTAAGTTAATTTAACTTACTACTCTATTTTTATGCTGACTTATCTAAGCTTTAATTTTTAATTTCTAATATGTCAAGCATTTCTTGAAATACCGTATTTCAATAGATTTTTGTCCTAAAATAACATAATTATTGGTAATATTTGCAATGAATTAATTTTATTTCCAAATTTATTTATACTACGAATATCTTTTCCATAAACTACTACTATAAACAATAATTTTACTTAAAAATTATATATGATTTTCAGAATATAA
>JAWXUY010000069.1:0-8628 GCA_044425885.1 bacterium
TTATTTAATATATATTTAGTATTATTAATTTTAATAGTTTTACTTAAATTTGACGGAACTCTTAATTTTAGTTATGTAAAAGCAATACGTCAAAGTCTATTAGAGTCAAGTGAGCTAAATATAAATCTAATCTTATTTGACACTATTAAGCCTTATTTAAACATGATATCACATCAATTCGCTTTTAAAAATATAGTAGGCAATATACTAGCTTTTGTGCCTCTAGGGTTTTTTATGTCAATTTTGTTTTTTAGAAAAAATATTATTAAAACATTCTTTGGTGGTGTATTAGTAATATTATTTATAGAAAGCATACAGCTTGTTACTAAAATAGGTTTCTTTGATGTGGATGATATTTTATTAAATTCAATAGGTATATTGATTGGATATATAATAAGTCTAGTTTTTTTGAAAATCTAAAAAAAATAATTTTTAATGGTTATTTTTGTTGACAAGTTAAATTAAATTTGGTATAATTATTTTTGTTATCACCGCACAAAGAGGTTTAAGTTTAGAATTTTTAAAATATTTTAAACGCCGTATTTGGCGAGTTTATTTAAGGAGGTGTACATGAATGTACGCAATTATCGAAACTGGTGGAAAACAGTATAAAGTTTCTGAAGGAGATATTATAAGAGTTGAAAAGTTAGAGGTAGAAGCAGAAGCTTCATATACTTTTGACAAAGTTTTAACTATAGCAAATGGCGAAGAAGTTAAGTTTGGAGCGCCTTTATTAGCAGGAGTAAGCGTTTCAGCATCTGTAATTAAAAATGACAAAGCTAAAAAAGTTATCGTTTATAAGTACAAGCCTAAAAAAGGTTTTCATAAGAAAAAAGGGCATAGACAGCCTTATACTATGCTTAAAATCGAAAAAATTAACGCTTAATTGAAATTTTAAAAAATAAAATTATGATAAAAGTAAGTTTTTTAAAAGATAAAGATGATAAAATAAATGGTTTTGAAATAGATAATCATGGTAGAGATATAGTTTGTTCAGCTGTTTCTATATTATCGCTTAATACTATTAATAGTTTAGAAGCTTTTACGGAAGTGCCTTTTGAGGTTGATTACAACCCAGAAGGGGGATTTCTAAAGTGTGTATTAAAAGAGCAATGTGCTAAATCAGAGTTATTGATAAATAGCTTAGAGTTAGGGCTAAAGGGTATAGAAATGGAATATGCAGAAGATATTTTTATAAAATATAAAATATAAAATATAAGAAATATTTAAAATTAGAAATAAGGGAGGTTTGATGATGATTAAAATTAATCTTCAATTTTTTGCACATAAAAAAGGGGTAGGTTCTACTAAAAATGGTCGTGACTCTGAATCTAAAAGATTAGGACCAAAACGTGCAGATGGTCAATTTGTAAAAGCTGGTAATATTCTTTATACTCAAAGAGGAACAAAAATACATCCAGGTGTAAACGTAGGTAGAGGCGGTAATGATACACTTTTTGCTTTAACAGATGGTATCGTAAGATACGAAAGAAAAGGAAGAAGCAAAAAACAATTATCAGTTCGTCCAGCGCAATAGTTATATAAAATTAAGTCTTGTTAAAATATATATTTTGACAGGATTTTTTTTATAATAGACATAGATATAGATATATTTAAATAAAAAAAAGAAAGTTGGGAAAGTTATTATGGCTACTAAACAGACAGAGGCAAATAAGCGTTGGCAGGAAAAAAATAAAGAAAAAACTCGCTATCTAAGAAATCGTAGTTATTGTAGAAGTTTTCTAAAAAATGATGCAACGCCTGAAGACATCGAAGAAGCTCAAGCTTTAATCCAAGAAAGATTAAAATTTTTGACCGCAAAAGAAAATTAAAATATTTTATTCACAAATATTACAAAAAAAAAAATTACCAAAAAGTTATCCAACTTTTAAATTAAAGTTTTGGGTAGCTTTTTTCCTATTTTACAGTATTTTAAAAGCTTTATATTAGGCTAATAAAATTTTATAAAAATTACATGAAAAAATAAAAAATTAGAAAATAATATAAAACTATGGAGTTTTTGTTAAAAAAAGTGTATAATATATAAAATGATTAAAAATAAAATGATTGAAAATAATAAAGTCAAAATTAAATGGGAGAATGTGTATGATGCAAAATTTAAAAAAATCTTTAAGCAGAAATAAATACATATTTATTACGCTTATTTTAAGTATGAGTGTTTTTTTATTAAATATTTATTATTATGTAGATATAACGCCAGCAGAAAATATTAATGATATAAGGGTAGGGATATCTAATTATCAAAATTTTACGAGTATAGGAGTAGGGTTTAATAATAGTAATAGTGATATTAGCTTGAGCTTTGGTAATAATGAGGTATTAAAAAATAGTTTAGAGCTGAGGCAAAATGAAAAATTAGTAGCAAAAGCAGTAAGTAGATATAGTATTATTAGTAATAGTAGTTTTAATAGTTATCAAGAAGCGAAGTCATATGCGGATACTTTACAAAACGGATATGCGTATCTGAAAAATGGCAGTTGGTATGTAATAGATGGAGTATATAGCTATGAAAAAGACGCAAACGCTTATTGGACAAGTAGTGATAGTGTAGAAGGCGTAAAAAAGATTTCACAAAGTGATGGAAAAATCGAGCTTGTAAACAACAGCATAGGGGTTTATATAAACGATAAGCTTAATTTTGTAGTTCAAGAGAATTTATATATGAAAGCTAGTGATGGTTTATTTACGCTTGGTAAAAATACTTATAGAAACATTATTCAGATAAGAAATTCAACCAGCACGACGAATCTAATAAGTGCAATTAATTTAATTAATATAGAAGATTATTTATATAGTGTTGTGCCAAACGAAATGCCTGCATTATGGCACGAAGAAGCATTAAAAGCCCAGTCGATAGCTTGTAGAAATTTTGCTTACTCTAATATGAATGTACACATAAAAGATGGTTATAATATTTGTAATACTAATCATTGTCAAGTATATGAGGGGATAGCAAATGAGCATGAAAAGACAACAGAAGCTGTAAAGCAAACGGAAAATATTTTTATTTATCATGATGATGAGATTATAAATGCAGTATATTCTTCTTCTAATGGTGGATATAGCGAGAATTCAGAAGACGTTTGGTATGACGAAGTGCCATATTTAAAAGCAATACCAGATATACATGAAGCAAATGCCAAAGAATGGAGCAGGACGTTTAGTTTTCAAGAGATAAGTAATTTGGCAAAAGTAGGGGAAATACAAGAAATTCAGCTAGACATATTAACGGAAAGTCAAAGAGTATTAAATTTAATATTAGTAGGGGCAGACGGAACAAAGATAGTAGAGAAAGACACCATTAGGACATTTTTTGAGCCGACAAGTGAAGGTAGTTTAGATAGCAAAAATTTTTACATAGAGGGAGCAGTTCTAAGTGCAAGAGAGTCGACAGACCCTAATTTTATAAAAGATGAAATAATAGAGGTATTTGATGTATTTACAGTTGCGAATAAAGAACAATTAGGTAAAGATGAAGAAGATAGCTTAGAATTACAAAAGCTGAATAGTGAACAAGAAGTGTTTGTATTATCTAAAGATGGTGAGCAGACGCAAAAATTAAATAGTAAGTTTGCTATAAATTATGTAGGTGAAATACATAAATTGGAGTATAGAGATATATTAAGCGAAAATAATTTATTAGACAATAGCGATATATATAATAATAATTTAGCGCCTAATGAAGTAATAAAAAAAGTTATAACGAGTGGTCATAATAATTCGATTACACTTGTAGGGAGAGGTTGGGGACATGGAGTAGGAATGAGCCAGTATGGAGCAAACAGCCTAGCAAATAATGGTTTTGGTTATGAGGAAATATTAAAATATTATTACACAGATGTAGAAGTAAGGTAAGATAAGATAAGATAAAGAATATGAGAAAAATAAAAATATAGAAAGATAAGGTATTGAATATTGAATTTAAAAGATTTTAGTTTTGATTTGCCAAAGGAGTTAATAGCACAAGTACCTCTGGAAAACAGAGAAAACTCTAAATTGATGGTTATTGATAAGTTGAGTGGTGAGATAACGCATGAAGATAATTTTACGAGCATATTAAATTATTTAAATAAAGGTGATTGCCTAGTGATTAATGACACTAAAGTTATTCCAGCGAGGTTATTTGGAAAGAGAAAGCATACTGGTGCGAATATAGAATTATTATTGCTTGAAAGAAAAAGTAATGATAAAAATAGTTGTCAATGGGAAACTTTGGTAAATCCAGGAAAAAAAGCGAAGATAGGGGATAAGATAGTTTTTGGGGATATACTGGAAGCAGAAGTAGTAGATATAATAGAGGGAGGTAACAGGATAGTAGAATTTAGGTTTGAGGGTATTTTTGAAGAAATTTTAGACGAGTTAGGGCAGATGCCATTACCGCCTTATATTACTGAAACTCTTAATGATAAGTCGAGATATCAGACGGTTTATGCAAAGAATGAAGGCTCGTCGGCGGCGCCGACGGCAGGGTTACACTTTACGAAGGAGTTATTAAAGAGAGTAGAAGAAAAGGGAGTATATATAGCGAAGTTGACTCTACATGTAGGGTTAGGGACGTTTAGACCAGTTAAAGTAGAAAATGTGCTTGAGCATAAGATGCACGAGGAATATTATTCGGTGACGCAAGAAAATGCAGATATTATAAATAATGCGAAGTCAAAAGGTGGGAAAATAATTTCTGTAGGTACTACCAGTACGAGAACGCTTGAGTCTGTGGCGAGTGAAGAAGGTCTAGTACAAGCTAAGAGCGGATATACTAGTATATTTATATATCCATCGTATAGGTTTAAAGTAATAGATAGTTTAATAACTAATTTTCATCTATCGGAGTCTACGCTTATAATGCTAGTGAGTGCGTTATCTAGCAAAGATAATATACTAAATGCGTATGAACAAGCGGTTTTAAATAAATACAGGTTTTTTAGTTTTGGTGATGCAATGTTTATAGATGATTTGAAAAATTAATAATATCAAAGGGGTGAATTTATGAAATTAAATAGTAATATAAGTGGAGCAGTAAGGAGGTTTACTTATTGGTTTGCAAATGGAACGCTTGGATATCCATTGTTAGAGGGGATAGAGTATACAAAATATATAAAAGAAGAACCAAGTTTTTCAGAACAGGCGTATGCTATTTTTATTAATAATTTAGAAATTGATGAAAATGGAGATATAGTTAATTTTAAATACGCTGAGCAAAGAGCAGCCCAATATATTAAAAGGTATTTTGAAAAAGAATATATTATAGAACCATCTCTTGATTACTGGGAAGTAGAATTATATTAACTTGAATAGTAAATATTTTTATTAAAAATTTTAAAAGCCTATTTGCACTATTATTAATTATGTGATATAATTTGTTTTGTTATTTTTTATTAAAATATAAATATTTAGTTGGGGAATTATTTTATGCAAAAAAAATTTGATAAATTAAAAAAAATTAATTTTAATAATATTTTTTATAAATGTGATTATTTGAATTTATTGTTATGTGTTATTATATTTATAATATTATTTAAAATTTGTTCTAATGTTATTTTATATGGTGATGACTTTTTTTATAAGTCGTTTTCAAAAGAGGACTTAGCTGTTTATATATCTAAAAACTATGAGCATTATTTTATGGCAAATGGTAGAGTTGTAGTTCATTTACTGGTGACGGCATTTTTAGCAATAGATATAAAGTATTGGGCGATAGTAAATGCGTTTATGATAGTTAGTTGCTTGTATTGTATACAAAATATTTCAAGTAGTAGAGCACGTGTTTTAAATAATAACAGGCATTTAACTCTATGTTTGAATGTAGTAATATTTTTTTTATTAGACCCAAGGGTTACAAGGCAGTCTGTCTACTGGTTAACAGGTTCTTTTAATTATGTATATCCTATTTTTACGCTATTATTATACTGGTATGGGATAGAGAATTTTAAAGGCAAGGCTCTAAAGTATTTACCGATTTTGGCTATTTTTTCATCACAAACAGCGGAGCAAGGAAGCTTGATGTCATTTGGCTTAATGTTTATGTATATATTTAAAGCTGTTTATATAGATAAAATTAAAGTTAATAAAATTTGGTGGAATTGTTTATTAATAAATTTTATTGGTTTTATGACGGTTATACTATCACCAGGAGTAGGCGTTAGACTGGAATCAGCGGATAATGAAATAGATTTAGCGGAAAATTTTTATACCATTGCTAAAAATTTATTTTTCTCGTTAGAGATGATAGAAACGCAGATACTAATTATGAAGATTATAGTAATATATATTTTGCTAAAGTTAGTAGAAAATAGAGCATTGATTAAGAATAGTTTTAAAAAGGTATTAAAGGTACTAAATAGAAATAAAGACTATGATAAAAGAGAAGTAAAAAAAGAAATAAAAAAAATAGTAGGTTGGTTATTGGCGTTTGTGGGGGTATATTTTAGCTATGTTTATATTATAGAAAATATTAACCATTATTTTGAGCTTATAGTATTTGAAAATGACAAGGATATATATATATCTATAATTTTATATACTTTGATTTTATTAGGAATTGCTATTTACGAGTTTGTAAAATATAATAATAGTGTGCTTTTAATGGCGTTTATACTAGCTTACGGCTCACAATTAATGATGATTGTATCACCAGTATTTGGATATAGGTTATATATAAGTTTTATATTTATGATTTTGCTATTTATAACAGAGATGACAAGGAGTATAAGATTACCTAAATGTTTTTATTATATAATAGTGTTTATGTTTATTCAATCAGCAGTGGAGTATTCTAATGATGAGTATGAGGGATATTACAGCAATAGGCTAGTTCATGAAGAAAATCTTAAAGAATTAGCAAAAGGAAAAATAACTCAAAAGCAGTATGAAAATCTACTCTATACTTGGGTTGGTCCTTATGACAATGATTATTATCAGCCTTATTATAATACAGCTTATGGAGCTCCTATGTTAGCAGAAATCATATGGATAGATTATGAGGACTATTATCCGCCAAGTTTATATGCTTGGGATAATTACAAGATGTTTCCTAAGTATACGAAATATCGTTCGACTTATTATAAATATTATGTAATACCTAAGCTTGAGGAAGAAGAATTTATTGATAAACTAGAAAATAAATTAAAAAAATAATATAAAAATAATATAGACTGGAGACATTTATTGTTATGAATAAAACTAAAACAAAAAAAGTGCCTACGCATATAGCTATTATTATGGACGGCAATGGTCGATGGGCAAAGAAAAAGTTATTGCCCAAGAAATTGGGGCATAAAGCAGGAGCAGAAGCTTTAAATAAGTTACTAGATGACTTGGAAAATACTCAAGTGAAGCATGTGACAGTCTATGCTTTCTCTACTGAAAATTGGAAGCGTTCACAGGAAGAAATCCAAGACTTAATGCATTTACTAAAAGAATATATAGATGGCTATATTAGAAAAAATAAGACTACGAATATTAAAATTAATACGATAGGTAATCTAGATGCTTTTGATGATGAGCTAAGAGAGAAATTGAAATATTTAGAAGAAATATCAAAAGATAAAACAGGAGTTAATTTGCATATAGCTTTGAATTATGGTGGCAGAGATGATATAACAAGAGCTATGCAAAAGATAGCTCTAGATATAAAAGATAATAAAATAGGCACTATGGATATAAACGAAGATTTAATAAATAGTTATCTGGATACTAAAGATATAGGAGACCCAGAGCTTATTATTAGAACAAGTGGTGAGTATAGAATAAGCAATTTTTTATTATGGCAGTGTGCCTACAGCGAGTTTTATTTCACCGATAAATATTGGCCAGACTTTAATATAAAAGATTTAGAAGAAGCCATAGATACTTATTTGAATAGAGAAAGGCGTTTTGGAGGGAGAATTTAGTAAATGCTAACTAGATTATTATCAGCAATTGTATTAGTTCCTGTTTTGTGTTACTTGGTTTATTTGGGGAATATGCCTTTTAAAATAAGTGTTTTAATAGTGAGTATTATAGGGCTATTTGAGTTTTATAAGGCTATTAATAAAAAGATATTAAATATAAATTATTTGGGATTTGTGTTTAGTATAATATATATGTTGTTACTAGATACAAAGTTTTTTTATTTGATAGATATAGTGATGGTCACTGCTATCTTAATATTTTTGATTTTTATGGTAGTAGATTACAAGAATATAAGTATTAGTGATGTTTCGATAACTTTTTTTGGCATATTTTATATACCAGTGATGTTTTCAGCGATTTATTTAATAAGAAATTTAGAATACGGATTTTTTTTAGTATGGGTGCCATTTATATGTGCATGGGCTTGTGATACAGGAGCTTATTTTGTAGGTAAGAGCATAGGTAAAAGAAAGCTAGCACCGAATTTGAGCCCTAAAAAGACGGTTGAAGGTGCTATAGGAGGGGTAATTTCTAGCGCAATTGTATGTGGTGTATATGGTTATTTGATATTTCCTATATTGGATACAATGTTTGAAAATAAGTCGTTACTAGATAATATATTAGATGCTTCTGAGATAGTTCCAGAGGTAGTGCATGTTTTTAATGATAAGTCTTTTTTGGTTTTTAGTTTTGTTTTAATAGGGGTTTTAGGGGCAG
>JAWXUY010000070.1:0-8529 GCA_044425885.1 bacterium
GAAAAATATAATGGGATATATGCTATATTAGGTGGTAAAAAATTAGGTGAAACTTTTTATCCGCATCATCACCCTAAATTTGATATAGATGAGGGAGTTCTAATAAAAGGAGCGGAGTTCATGACCAAGTACACGTTGGAGTTCTTAAAAGTATAAAAACAAACAGAAAGGATTTACTATATCTTTCTATATTTTATATATTTTATATTAATAGAGTTTAGTTAGTGATAATAGTGATTGGTTAAAAATTATAATGGAAAACACAAATGCAAATGCAAATGCAAATACAAAAATTGAAGAAAATCTTGAAGAAAATCTTGAAAAAAATCTTGAAGAAAAAATTCAAGAGAAAAATACCTACATATTAAGTAAAAAAGAAGAAGAAATAATGATGCTCTTTTGGCAAGAAAATAGAGAGTTATCAAGCTCTGATATCATACATTTATCACCAAATAAAACTTGGAAGGCGTCTTCTATATTTATATTATTAAATTCTTTATTAAAAAAAGGTGCTATAGAAATGGCAGGCTTCATAAAAAGTCAAACTAATTATGGAAGAACATTCAAGTATATAACAACCGAAAATGAGTACACAATTATGCAAATAAAAAAAGTATTCCAAAAAAGTAACATATCTTCTCTAGAAGTGATCACAGAGTTGATAAAAGAACAAGAGTGTATAGAGTCGATAGGTCTAATAGAAAATTTATTAAACGACCAAAAAAATTATCTAAAAAATAAAAATAAAGATTTATTATAAAATATCATTAAATATTATTAAATTACAATTATTTTCAGGTATAACCTCTAAAAAATACTTGCTAATATTTATTTGTTATGTTATAATAAATAAAATATGTATATAAAATTAAATAAAAATCTAAAAATCTAAAATGGAGAGTGAAATATGAATTATCTAAAGTTAAATGAATATTCATTGCCAATTATAGTATATAATTTAAAAACAGATAGTGTATTATTTATAAATAGTGTTGGTTGCGATTTCCTCCAAGTAAATGAAGTTATAAAAAATAAAATCGAACAAGAAGAAATTAAATTAAGTTATATCCTATCTGATAATACAGTAATTGAAAGTATAAAAGAAAAGCCAAACTCGTTATTAACTTCTATACGTGTGATAACGTTTCAAAAAGATGAAATAGTATGCAATATAAGTTGCAATAATTATCAAGATGACAAAGATATATTACATATAATTTTTGATGATTACAAAAAAAATGACAAACTAAATATAGTATTAGAAGAAAATGAGTGCTTACTTCATGGACTTAATATATACACCAATGATACTTATTTTTACATAAATTTATCAAAATCTCAAATAGTCTACACTGGAAACATAGAAAATAAAATTATAGAAAATAAAAATATTTCAACTTTTCCAGATTTTATGCTAAGAGAAGATATTATCTGTAGAGAGGATATCTCAAGGTATATGAAAATGTATGAAAATATGAAAAATGGAGTCGAAGAAAGCGTAACGCTAAGGCTTAAAGATAAAAAAAATAATTACAATTGGTATCTAATAGAATACAAAGTAATAGAGAGTCAAAAGAAAATAATAGGCAGAATGTCTAATATACAAAAGCAAAAAGAGTTAGAAAAACTTGTGAAAGAAGACCCTTTAACTTGTCTACTTAATAAAAAGGCTTTTGAAGAAATAGTAATAGATATAATAGAAAATAAAAAAGAAAATATTCATTATGATTTAATGCTAGTAGACATAGATAATTTTAAGGCAATTAATGAATATCTAGGGCATCATTTTGGGGATGAAATACTTAAAGAGTTGGCGCACAAGCTAAATCAAACGTTTAGCGAGGCAGATTATATAGGTAGATTAGGAAGTAACGAATTCGCTATATTTATAAAGTATATAGGTGGAGAGCAAGAGCTTATAAAAAAATCACAGCATATAATAAACTTATTTAACAATACTTATGAAATAGGTAGTAAAATATTACATACCACTTGTAGTATAGGCATATCAAGCTACAACAAAAATACTACTACAAGTTATAAAGAGGTATATCAAAATGCAACTCTATCCCTATATCATGCCAAAAGAAATGGAAAAAATAATTATGTAATCTATAACGAAAAAATAGTTAAATCTAATTGGAGTGAAATAGAACCGATGGAAATAAACTCGAAGTACTTATGGAGAAACTTAGATACAAAAATTATAACAGAAGTTAGAAAAATATTATTTAGAGATAAAAATTATGGTATGTGTATAGATGATGTTATAGAGTATATAACAAGGAGTTTTGATCTAGAGGAATGCTATGTGGCGGAAACCATAGACAGAGGTAAAACCCTAAATGGCATACAGCAATTTAATAATGGAATAATAAATCTAGAAGATGAAGCTGAAAAATATCTACAAGGTGATTTATGGGAGCAATTTTTTGAGTATCAAGCAAAAGAAAGTGTTATATATAGCGAAGAAATAGAAGTAGCGAAAAATAACCCCATTTATAGTGTATTAAAGGCAAATAATGTGAAGTCGTTTTTATATGCTTATAATAAGATAGACGAAGAAATAGGTTATATAATAGGCTTTAATTTTTATGAGAACCAAAAACAGTGGAAGCCTGTAGAGATATCAACAATTGTGTATATATCAAAACTAATATCAGAGCTACTTAATTATGTTAAAAGGGTAAAAAGTTTTTAAAAAAATACAGAGGTATAAGAGGGTCAAGGTGGTTTAAATTATGAATTTTAAGTTTGTGAATAATAACATTATAGCCAAGAAATAGAAGTGGTGAAAAATAACCCCATTTATAGTGTATTAAAGGCAAATAATGTGAAGTCGTTTTTATATGCTTATAACAAGATAGACGAAGAAATAGGTTATATAATAGGCTTTAATTTTTATGAGAACCAAAAACAGTGGAAGCCTGTAGAGATATCAACGATTGTGTATATATCAAAACTAATATCAGAGCTACTTAATTATGTTAAAAGGGTGAAAAGTTTTTAAAAAAATACAGAGGTATAAGAGGGTCAATGTGGTTTAAATTATGAATTTTAAGTTTGTGAATAATAACATTATAGACAAGAAATAGAAGTGGTGAAAAATAACCCCATTTATAGTGTATTAAAGGCAAATAATGTGAAGTCGTTTTTATATGCTTATAACAAGATAGACGAAGAAATAGGTTATATAATAGGCTTTAATTTTTATGAGAACCAAAAACAGTGGAAGCCTGTAGAGATATCAACGATTGTGTATATATCAAAGCTAATATCAGAGCTACTTAATTATGTTAAAAGGGTGAAAAGTTTTTAAAAAAATACAGAGGTATAAGAGGGGCAAGGTGGTTTAAATTATGAATTTTAAGTTTGCGCATAATAACATAAATGTATTAAATTTAGAAAAGTCAATTAAATTTTATGAAGAAGCGTTAGGTCTAAAAGTTACAAGGGAAAAAACAGGAAAAGGTTTTAAGCTTGTATATTTAGGTGATGAGCAAACGCCTCACTTATTAGAGCTAACGTGGTTAGAAGAATGGGAAAGACCTTATAATCTAGGTGATAATGAGTTTCATCTAGCTTTTATAACAGATAATTATGAAGAAGCTCTAGAAAAACACAAAAAAATGAATGCAGTTTGCTATATAAACCAAGAAATGGGAATATATTTTATAAGTGATCCAGATGGTTACTGGTTAGAAATTCTACCCAATTCAAAAGGTTAAATAAAATATATATCAAAAATAAATAAATTCTAAGCAAATATAACTCTTAAAAAATACTTGCTAATATTTATTTGGTATGATATAATAAATAAACGTCTTAAATTAGACGCATATATCAGCAAAAGTATTAAAAGAAAGTATAGTTAATTCAAAATTTAAAAATAGGGAGGTCATATACATGACAAAAAGTAAAGACGAAGTAGTAAAATTTTTTGATTAAATAAGTTAAGTATACTCGTAGTTTATTAAAAATTATGAGTGAGATATATTTTAACGTTAGTCAGCATATATAGAAATATGTATGTAGAGATAAAATTTAAATTTTATCCGATACTACTTGAATTGCTGGGAAATCCTAAAGCTAGTTAAACTACAACGTAAGAATGAAATAAGTCTAAGCGTGAAAGTTGCGAAAGCAGAAAAAATTAACTAGATGGCATAAGGTTAAATCCTAAGTGTTATATGAATACATTAAAATGGGCAATCAGCAGGTAAGCTCCGAAAAGGAGAAACTTCAACGACTATTCCTCTTAAGGGAAGTACATTGCAAGCGATAGGCAGTGGAAGTGGGTAGACCTAAACAGGTAAGGCTGTAGGATAAGATATAGTCTATGCTTGCATTAAAGTGCAAGAAGTTCATTATGATATTATTATAATTATAATAATTTATATGAGAACTGCGTAAAGAGTAGCGTTTTTATGTGAATGGAAACCTCTAAATTACACTAGGTTAGAGGCGGTTACAGAGACAATTTATAGCATTAAGCGATGCAGGTAGAGAGATATTATATAGTTTATTAGACGAGTTAGAGCAAACAACAGATAAAGAAGCAAGAGAAGATTTAATAAGTATAATGGGTAGAGATGTATATACTCAACAATGTACTATACTAAAAGAAGAAATTAGAGAATTAAGAGAAGATAAAGCAAGTATAAATAAGTCAAATGAGCAAATAATGTCAGAATTAGAATTATTAGTTTATAATACGTTTAGCCCTTTTTTATCAGATTATGAAAAAAATAAACAAGAATTAACATCTTGTAGCCAAAGATTATATTTAAGACCAAATCAGTTAGCGTCTAATATAATAGTAATAGGGCAAATACAATTATTTATTAATGAACATATCGAAGATTTAATAGTTTATAGAGAGTGTAAAAAATAAGAAATAAGTAATGACTTTTACTATACAAAATAATAAATATTATATAATATAATATTATAATTTTTATATAGTAAGAGTTATTTTTGTTAATTATAAATTATATATTGGAGGAATTAATTTAAATGAAAAAAAAAGCAATTATATTAATTAGTTGTTTAAGTTTTACCAGTCTAATAGGTGGCTGTAGTGAAAAAGAAGATAAAGTCGAAGATGTTATAAAACAAGAGTTAGTTAAAGAAGAAGCAGAAGAAGAAGAAGTAGTATTAGAAAATGAACTAGACAAAGATGAAGAAAGCTTCAAAGAAGATGAAGGTGATATCGAAGACATATCAACAGACCCTATACAAATAGTTATTCCTAGCTCAGATGATACCCCTTTAGTTGAAGTGAATGATTATTGCAAGTCGATAGTGCATAATTTGAAAAATTATCATTTTGAATATATAAAAGAATTATTTATATCAGATATGGATTTGCAAGCTTGGGAAGAAGAATTATCAAAGTTAGGTGAGTTTCAACAGTCAGTGGGTGTGCAAACAACAATGTTGACTAGTTTTTTACTAGAAGATGAAAGCTCACAAGAAGGTGAAGATAAGGAAACGTATGAGATAATAGTAAGAGAAAGTTATCTAAAAGATGGAGTTGAACAGGAATTAAGAGTAAAAATAATTTTGACTGAAAAGTTATTTATAAGTGAAGTAGAAGTGGTAGTGAAGTAGAGAGCAAGCTAGAAGCTTGGAAAGAAGAATTATCAAAGTTAGGTGAGTTTCAAAAGTCAGTGGGTGTGCAAACAACAATGTTAACCAGTTTTTTACTAGAAGATGAAAGTGTGCAAGAAGGTGAAGATAAGGAAACGTATGAGATAATAGTAAGAGAAAGTTATCTAAAAGATGGAGTTGAACAGGAATTAAGAGTAAAAATAATTTTGACTGAAAAGTTATCTATAAGTGAAGTAGAAGTGATAGTGAAGTAGAGAGCAAGCTAGAAGCTTGGAAAGAAGAATTATCAAAGTTAGGTGAGTTTCAAAAGTCAGTGGGTGTGCAAACAACAATGTTAACCAGTTTTTTACTAGAAGATGAAAGTGTGCAAGAAGGTGAAGATAAGGAAACGTATGAGATAATAGTAAGAGAAAGTTATCTAAAAGATGGAGTTGAACAGGAATTAAGAGTAAAAATAATTTTGACTGAAAAGTTATCTATAAGTGAAGTAGAAGTGATAGTGAAGTAGAGAGCAAGCTAGAAGCTTGGAAAGAAGAATTATCAAAGTTAGGTGAGTTTCAACAGTCAGTGGGTGTGCAAACAACAATGTTAACCAGTTTTTTACTAGAAGATGAAAGCTCACAAGAAGGTGAAGATAAGGAAACGTATGAGATAATAGTAAGAGAAAGTTATTTATAAGTGAAGTAGAAGTGGTAGTGAAGTAGCATGAGAATATATGCATAAGAAAGGAAACAATATGTTAAAAGAGTTTAAGAGAATAAAGTTAATATTTATAATGATGGTGATGTTAATTTTAAATGGCTGTAGTGGCGGTAGTAATGAGAAAGAAGTTGAGAGTAAGGTAGAAAATGAGGTAGGAAGTACAACTGAAAATAACGATGAAGAAGATAAAGAAGGCGAAGAAGACGAAGAAGACGAAGAAGACGAATATGCTTTTGCTAAGATAGATGCTATATTAATAGAAGATAGGCTTATAGAAGACCGAGAGGGAACGATGGTTTTAATACCAGATACGGCTGAAAGAATTATCTCAATGGCTCCTTCTATAACAGAAACGTTAGTTAATTTAGGACTAGGGGATAATATAGTAGGTGTGGATTTTTATTCACTAGGTGTTGAAGGGATATCGCAGGATTTACCATCATTTGATTTAATGACGCCGAATATAGAAGAAATGATTGAGTTAGAAGCAGATATATTATTCTCGTCAGGAATGAGTAATGCAGATGGTTCAAATCCATTTGTACAGCTAGTGGGAGCAGGTGCTTTTATAACAAGTATACCAACTCCAACTAGTATAGATGGAATGATAGAAGATATATTATTTATAGGTGGTATAACAGAAACGTCTGAGAAAGCAGAAGAAATAGTAGAGAAATTTGAGAGCGAGCTTAAAGAGATAGAGGATTTAGTAGAAGAATATTTAAAAGAAAATCCTAGAGAAGAAGATTTAAAGGTATATTTTGAAACGTCACCAGCTCCTTATATGTATAGCTTTGGTAATGAGGTATTCTTAAATGAGTATTTAGAAATATTAGAATTAGAGAATATATTTAGTGACCAAGATGGTTGGTTAGCGGTTTCAGACGAGCAGGTTTTAGAAAGAAATCCAGATATAATATTTACAAATGCTACTTATGAAGAAAGTCCAGACGAGGATATAAAAAATAGAGATGGCTGGGATAGTATAAAAGCAGTAGAGAATGGACAAGTCTATGTGATAGATGGAGATAGAAGTGCTAGACCAAACGAGCTATCAATAGAGGCTTTAGAGTCGATGTACGAGCATATATATGAATAGAATAGAAAAATAAAATAAATAAGTTTAAAGATGGAGATGAACTAATGGAAAATAAAAAAATTATGTTATTTCAAGGTGATAGCATTACTGATTGTGATAGAAATAGAGCAGATATAAATAGTCTAGGAAATGGGTATGTAAGTTTGCTGAACGATAAATTGAAAGATGAGTTTAAGGTTATTGATAGATGGAGATAGAAGTGCTAGACCAAACGAGCTATCAATAGAGGCTTTAGAGTCGATGTACGAGCATATATATGAATAGAATAGAATAGAAAAATAAAATAAATAAGTTTAAAGATGGAGATGAACTAATGGAAAATAAAAAAATTATGTTATTTCAAGGTGATAGCATTACTGATTGTGATAGAAATAGAGCAGATATAAATAGTCTAGGAGATGGGTATGTAAGTTTGCTGAACGATAAATTGAAAGATGAGTTTAGGGTTATTAATAAAGGGATAGCAGGTGACACAACTCAAAAAATAAAAAATAGATGGGTAGAGGATTGTCTTGATTTAAACCCAAGTTTTTTAAGCTTATATGCGGGTGTGAATGATACGTGGTTTAGATATAGATTTAATAAAGAAACAAGCATAGAAGTTTTTGAGAAAAATTTTAGGTATATGATAGATAGCTTTAAAGAAAAGTATCCAGAGGTGAGTATTTTATTAGTGTCGCCTTTTATAATACCATTGGAAGATGTTTTAGAAGGTTGGTTTGAAGATTTAAAGCCAAAAATAGATATGGTAGAGGCTTTATCAAAGGAGTATAAGACGCTATATGTGCCATTACAGAAAATCTTTGATGAAAAGTTAAAAGAAAATAGTAATGCTGGCTACTGGGTTTTAGATGGGGTACACCCAACTAAAGAAGGTCACAAGGTTATAGCTGAAGCTTGTTTTGAAGAAATAAAAAAAGAGCTGAATAAATAAAATAAATAAATTATAAAATAAATTAAAATTTAGACTGAATGTCGAAAGCTTCTTAATTAAATAGCTTTAAAGAAAAGTATCCAGAGGTGAGTATTTTATTAGTGTCGCCTTTTATAATACCATTGGAAGATGTTTTAGAAGGTTGGTTTGAAGATTTAAAGCCAAAAATAGATATGGTAGA
>JAWXUY010000071.1:0-8468 GCA_044425885.1 bacterium
AATATTAAAGACAATGCTACAAATATAATTTCAAGTGTTACGAGTAAATTAAGAGCATTTGGTAGTATTACAGTTTCTGCTATTGCAAATATTAAAGACAATGCTACAAATATAATTTCAAATGTTACGAGCAAGTTAAGAACGCTTGGTAGTATTATTGTTACTCCTATTATAAAAGCAAAAGATATGGCAACTACTATTATTTCAAGTGCTACAAGTAAATTAAAGTCATTTGGAAGTATGTCAGCAAGCGCTATTATAAAAGTAAAAGATAGTGCTTCTAGTGTTATTTCAAGTATTAGTAGCAAAATTCAATCTTTAGTTAAAGGAGTAACTATACCTATAGCTATTAGTACTGCTATGCTTGGTGGAGCTGTTAGCATGGGTATGACTTTGGAGCAACAACAAATATCTATTGAGCATTTTATAGGTGCTACAAATACTGATTATTCAGAAGAACAAGTAAAAAGTGTTTCAGCCCAATATTTAGATGATTTAAGAACCAATGCAAATGCTACTCCTTTTGAAACTGGTGATGTAATTTCTGCTGGCGCAAGGGCTATTGCTATATCCAAAGGTAACACTTCTGAAGCTATGGATTTAGTACAACTTTCAGAAGATATGGCATCTGCCTCTGGTGGTACAAAGACAATTATGGACGCAGTAGAAGCTCTTGCCGATGCAAGCGTTGGCGAGATGGAAAGGCTGAAAGAATTCGGTTTTAAATTCTCAATGGATGATTTCAATGAGATAGGTTATGAAGGTGTAACTGCTGAATTATCGGCATTTTTTGGTGGTGCTTCTGAAAAATTAGCTACTTCTGGTGCTGGTCTTTTAAGTACTATCACTGGTAAAATAAAGTCTAATATATCTGATTTTGGATTACTTGTGACAGAAGAATTAAAGCCTGTTTTTGAAAAAGTGATAGAGTTTATAGATGCTACAACTCCAGCGATGCAAGAGTTCGGCGTAAATATGGCTAATCATATTGGCAACGGAATTACTTTTATAATGGATTTAATGCCTGCTTTTCATGAAGCTTTTAACAGTCTAAAACCTTTATTTAGTTCTATATTACAAGCAGTAGAGCCTATATTTAGTGGTATTGCTAGTGCTATACAAACGATTGCTCCTATGATACAACCAGTTTTTGAGCAAATAGTAACAACTCTTACTGATGTTGTAAATAATATAGCTCCTATAATAGCTAGTGTTGTTGATACGATAGGTGCTAATTTTGGTAATTTAGTACCTATTTTTGAAAGTGTAGTAAGTAATATTCAAACAGTTATAAGTAATATGACCCCTGTAATATCAAGTGTAATAAGTAGTATTGGGTCTACTATGGAGTCGCTTGCCCCTGTAATATCAAGTGTAGTAAGCACTGTTGGTGCTATTATAGAAACGCTCGCTCCTATATTTCAAACTGTATTTGAAACTATCCAAGAAAAATTAGCTATTATTATCCCTATTATAGGTGATTTAATAACAGGTCTTGGTGGTATTGTCGAGGCTTGTTTACCTATAATAAGTACTGCTTTTGACATTGCTTGGGGTGTTATATCTCCTATACTTGATATGGCTGTAAGTGGTATTGAGTTATTACATAGTGTTGTTAAAACTGTTTTTGGTGGTATTGAATCGACTATTAGTAGTGCTTGGAGTGTCATAAAACCTATAGCTGAAAATATTGGGAATGTGCTTGGTAATATATCAAGTGGGATTAGTAGTAGTGTAAGTGGTGCTTTAAACACTGTAACTAGCAAAGTATCAAGTCTTAGTATAGGCAAAAATGCAAAGGGTACTAACAGCTGGAGCGGTGGTTTAACTTGGGTAGGTGAAGAAGGTCCAGAGCTTTTAGATTTGCCAAGCGGTTCTAGGATATTGCCTAATAAAGAGTCTATTAGTTTTGCAAGTCCAAATAATAACAGTTTTGAAGTACCTAAAGTAAATAATAATAGTACAAGCCCTAATAATAACTCTGGTGGTGAAGTCCAAAACATAAGCATAAATATTGCCAAATTATCAGAAAGTATAGTAGTAAAAGAAGAAGCCGATATAGACAGAATTGGAAATGAGATAGCTAGCAAAATAAAGTTATCTATTCTAAATCTAGCTTAAATCAAAAGCGTTTAAATGCCTTTTAAATGGGGTTTAAACGTTTTTTAAATACTTTTAAATGTTATAAAAAAAGGAGGTGTTTTTTTATATTAACTAGAACAATAGAACTTAGTTTTAACAACCGTGAGGATTATTTTACTCTACCCATTAACCCCACTTCTTTCACTGTTTCAAGCTCTAATATCAATCAAGCTATTAATATTTTAGATATTGGTGAGGTTAATTTAATAGGCAAAAGTGGGCTTATAAGTTGCAGTTTTTCAAGCTTTTTTCCTTCTTCTAGTTCAGTACATTTTAACAAAGCTGACCGTGAACCTATTGAATACATTAATCTAATTAAGAAGTGGAAAGAAAGTGGCAAGCCGATAAGGGTAATTGTGACTGGTGGTGGTGACATAAATTTGCCAATGGCGATAGAGCAGTTTGATTATACCCAAAATGAGGGTGACAATGACATTTATTACAGTATTAATTTATTAGAGTACAAGTTTTTAAGCACTCCTAAATTAGATGTAGATGTTAGCATTATAGATACTACGACAACAACTACTATTAGTTATGATAATGGTTTGAATAGCAGGGTTAGTGAAAAAGAAGTTCCTAAAACACATTTAGTAAAAGAAGGTGAGTATCTCTGGTCTATTGCTTATAAATATGCTGGAATGGAGCTTGTAATACCATGATAATAAATAATACTGAAAAGAGCCTAAGTTTAATAGCTAATAGCACAGATATTACTCAATTAGTCGAAAAAATAACGTGGTCTGGTGATACAAAAGAAGTAGCCAGAAAGCTTGTTTTTTCTATTATTTGTAAAGAGTCTGACTATTATTTACCCAAAGTAGAGATTAATGAGGGTGATGTTGTATTATTGCAAGATAATTGGGAAAGTGACAGCGACAAAATACTTTTTGCTGGTATTTTATTTGATATAGAAAAGTCTGGTTCTAGCAACACTATCACTTATACTTGTTTTGATTGTATGTTTTATTTAAATCGTTATGAAATGAGCAAGGTATTTGATAATACGCCAGAAGCTATTACTTCTGATATTTGCAAAGAAATAGGTGTGACTTTAGGTTATGCTGAACCAACAGGCATACAAGTTTATTTGCCTGCTTTTGGTTTCACTGCTTATGACATAATTACGAGTGCTTATACTTCTGCTAGCAATCAAAATAATAAAAAATACATACCAGTTATTAAAAATACAAATGAGGTTCATATAATCGAAAAAGGCATTTATTCTGGTGTTTTGCTAGATAGTACTTATAATATTATAGAGTCTAATTACAGTTCTTCACTACAAAATCTAGTTAACAAAGTAATTATTACTAATGACAGTTGTACTACTATAAGTCAAGTTGATAATGCTACTTCTATATCAAAATATGGCACTATCCAAAAAGTTTACAAGTCAGAAGATGGCAAAAACGCTTTTACAGAGGCAAGTGCTTTAATCCATGAACTAGACCAAACAGCCGATATAACAGCTTTAAGCAATATCAAGGCGGTTTCAGGCTATTCTATAGCGGTACAAGAGTCTATAAGCGGTTTATATGGATTATTTTTCATAGAGTCTGATAGTCACGAATTTACAAATGGAAAGGCTACAATGCAATTAAATTTGGCGTTTGAGAACCTGATGGACGAAAAAGAAATTAAAGAAAATTAAAGAGAGGGGGTTTTTAATTATGTGGATAACAGAGCTAGCCAGTCTTATTAATAACAATTCAAATAGTAATGATTTCAGTTTTATGATTGCTAAAGTTTCAAGTACCAGTCCACTTATCATAGAAGTGGGCGGGCAAGCAATATCAAAGTATTTATACATAAATATTCTTTTAAAAAACAATAATTCAGATATTGAAGACAATCACATACTGAAAAAAAATGATACTATAGTTGTTATGCAAATTTCTACCTCTTTTTATATACTCGAGAAAGTCGAGGTGGTAGCATGAGTATTTTTCCTTTTATCACCCCAATTACTACTGAATCGCAAAATCAGGAGTTAGAAGTTTTTAAAGAGTATGCTTATGATTTTGATAACAATTGTCTAAAATTCAAAAACAATACAAATTATTTAGTAGAAAAAAATGAAGCTCTTAAAATTTGGATTTACAAAGCTTTACATACTGAAAGATTTAGGTTCATAGCTTATACTCATGATTATGGTAATGAGGTTCATACTCTAATAAGCAAAAGCATAAATAATGATATTATATATTCAGAAATAAAGCGTTTTATTTGTGAAGCTTTACTTGTAAACCCTTACATAGTTGAGTTGACCGAATTTGAATTTCAAACAAGCAAAAGCTATGTAAAAGTAAGTTTTTATGTTAAAACCATTTATGGTAGTATGAGTTATTTTGTCGATTGGGGGGATTTATAATTTACAGTTTTGAAAGCATAAAAGCACGCATAAAGTCGTATTTAGAAAACCCTTCAAGCCAAATTGAGGGTACGTTTTCAATGGACAATATAGGGGCTGTTTCTCAGGAATTAGCACGAATTGTAACAACTGAATTATTACCTATTCCTGATAATGTTTTACTTGATACTGCTTCTGACATTTACTTAGACAGGCGAGCTATTGATTTTGGTGAAGAAAGAATACAAGCCCAAAAGTCAACTGGTATTCTTGAATTTGAAGGAACTAGTGGAACTATTATACCAGCTGGAACTATAGCAGGTTATTACACTCTGAGATTTGAAACTATTGAAGAAGTTATAATAAAAGATGGTTATGCTTTTGCACATAGCGAGTGTACGACTGCTGGAATAATAGGCAATATAGATGAAAATTTAATAGACAATTTAGTAGTATCTATTACAGGTATTAACAGTGTTAGCAATGCAGAAAGTTTTTTAGGTGGTGTTGATGAAGAAGATGATGACAGTTTCAGGAGCAGAATTATAGAAAAAATTCAAAGACCTATTACGTCTGGAAATATATATCATTATGAGTATTGGGCAAGGCAAATAGCAGGTGTTGGAGATGTGAAAGTTATATCATGTTGGGCTGGTGCTGGCACTGTAAAAGTGATTATTTTGTCAAGTGAGGGTGACGTTCCAGATGATGTAGTAATTGAAAATGTAACAGAATATATACAAGAAAATAGACCAATTGGAGCAGATGTAACAGTTATTGGAGCAATTCCTATTTTCATTACACTACAAGCAGAATTATTAATTTCTACTAATTATAACATTTCAACAGTCAGGGAAAATACAAAGCGTGCCGTTCAAGATTATTTAAGTGAAATAGCTTTTTCAGATGATTCTAACTTGAGTTATTTTAAGGTTGGTAGCATTATATTTGATGTTGATGGGGTTGATGATGTTTTAAGTTATTCAATAAATGGTTCAACGTCTTCTTTAGATGCAAATTTTGAAGAATTTTTTAAGCTAGATGATGATGGGGTGGTATTAAATGGCAATTAACAGCAACTATATGTTACCAAATTTAGTTAAAAGTATCCCCCAAATGTCAGATTTATTACAAGCAGAGCAGAAAGAAATTGATTATTTTCAAGAGCTAATTTCAAGCGCTCATGATGAATTATATATAAATACTTGCTCCGATTCAATAAGTCGTTATGAGCAGATTTTTAACATAGATTATAATGATTTTCTAACTTTAGAAGAACGTCGTTTAAATGTAATAGCGAAGCTTATTTCACGCAGTAATACCACTATTCAAGCAATCAAAGATATTGTTTTTATTATGTTAGGTTGTAATTCTGAAATTGTTGAGTATTACAGTGATTATTCTTTTTTAGTTAATATTTTATTAGGCTCAAGCAATGGTACTCAAAGCACTAGTCAAGCAGTAAATCAAATAAATATTATAAAGCCTGCTCATTTATTATACATTTTGTCGTTTAAAATTGACCCCATTATAATCCAAAACCAAAATGATTTTAGCTTCTACAAATTTAAAGTGAAAGCAAGGCTAAATAACTGGGGTTTTCAAAAAAATATATATCTTGATGGTGATAATATTTTAAGTGGTTCTTGGGTTCTGGGTCATGAGTGTAAGAGTATTAAATTACATAAGTTTAGAATAAAAATAAGTATAAATAATTGGAGTTTTAAAAAAATATTATATCTTGATGATTCTAATATATTAAATGGTTCTTGGTTTTTAGGTTATAATTATGAGCATATTAAATTATACAAAACATTATATCTTAATAATTCTAATATATTAAATGGTTCTTGGTTTTTAGGTTATGAGTACGAGCATATTAAATTACACAAGTTTAAAATTAAATTAATCATTCAGAATCAAAATGCTAATTCTATCAATGTAGAATATAAAAATCAAATACTACTTGAGTATAATTTATTGCTTGATGGAAAGTGGTTACTAAATTCACAATAATAAAAAAATAAAAAGGCGGTGGTAAGTATGCAAACATTATATAGAAGAAAAATCTTAACGCAAGCTACGAGTGGAGCTATTAGCAAAGTACCAGCTATGAAATATATTGCTATTGGAACTGGTGGAATAGATGATGATGGCAATGTAAAAACTACATTTGAGACACAAACAGAGTTATACAACGAGATAGCTAAATATCAAATATATTCCATTGAGTATCCAGTCGAAACTACGGCACGTTATTCAGTTATAATTGCTGAAAACGACCTTGTTGGTGAAAGAATATCCGAGATAGGGTTATTTGATGAAGACAACAATTTATGTGCTATCAAAACGATGTACGAAAAAGTAAAGGATGATGCCATTTTATTTGAGTTCACGTTTGATGATGAATTCTAAAATGCAAAACAAAAAAACAAACTAAAGGAGATTATTTTTATGGCTAATTATGAAATTTATGAAAATTACAATTATGATGAAAATGTTAGAAAGTTAGAAAATACTGACCCTGCAAGCGCTGACGGCACTTTTAATCCGCTATTTTCTCAGCTGGTTAATAATATACATTCACTAAAATTGACCCAAGATAGCATTGATTCCAATATAAATATTATAGATGATTTAGAATCTAACAGCTCAGATTCAGCCCTTTCAGCGAATCAAGGTAGGGTGCTAGACGAAAAGATAACAGCCCAAAATACTACTTTGACTAGCGCTATAAATACCGCTAAAGTAACTGTAGTAAATAATTTAGATTCTACTTTTGGGACGTCAGCCCTTTCAGCTTATCAAGGGAATGTACTAGATGGAAAAATAGCCAATAACCCTGCACAATGGGGGACTGGTCGTAATTCAAGTACCGCTGGGTATGAAAATTTTGCGGAAGACAATTATTCCAGCGCTTACGGAAGTAGGAATAGAGCGGAGAGCAGTTTTTCCAGTGCTTTTGGGTATGAAAATATTGCGGAGGGCGCCAGTTCAACTGCGTTTGGGCGCGACAATATAACGAGTGGTACTTACTCAGGGGCGTTTGGGACTAGCAATGCAGTAAACGCTGGTTGTTCAAATGTTTTTGGGCGATTCATTGTATCAGACACGTATTACTGTACAGTTATTGGGCTACATAATGCAACTACAAACGGTTCAGCAACAACTTACTCATCTACTTCGGATGGCTTTGTTGTTGGGATTGGTTATAGCACAACCAGTTTGAAAAACGGACTAAGAATAACAAATTCTGGTTTAGTCTATGGCGGTACATACTATAATAGCGGGGCTGATTACGCTGAATATTTTGAATGGCTAGATGGAAACATTGAAAATATCGACCGAATAGGGCTTTTTGTTTGTATTGAAGATGGCAAAATAAAGTTAGCTGAAAGTAGCGACGATTTTATTATTGGAGCAGTTAGCGGTGGAACTTGTAGTATAATTGGAGATGCGCAAGCCGATGAATGGCATGGAAAATATACTAGAGATATATTTGGTAGGCTGGAATATGAATGGATTGACGTGGAGCATGATACAGTAACAGGCATTGATGATGATGGCAATGAAATAACAGAAAAAGAAATTAAGCAGGAGTATCATATGAAACTTAATCCTTTTTACGACCCTGAAAATCCTTATGTGCCACGTGCCGAACGTCAAGAGTGGGACGTTATAGGGTTATTAGGCAAATTAATCTTGATAGATGATGGTACGTGTAGTGTTGGTGATTATTGTACTGCAGGTATTGGTGGTATAGCTACTAAATCGCTAAATGATAATGGGTTTATGGTGCTAGAACGATTAGATGATAGCCACATCAAAATATTAAAAATATAAAATTATAACAAGAAAGGAGTGATTAATTTATGTATGAAAATCTAAAAAAGCTTATTTATACTAGAAGTTATGACAAAGATGAAATAATCAAAAAAATTGAAATGTTAATGGCTATTAATCAAATAACAGC
>JAWXUY010000072.1:0-8306 GCA_044425885.1 bacterium
TGTTATCTCTAGCATCTTTATTATCTCTATTATCTTTACTATCTTTATTTCTTCTCTTATCTTTATTATCTTTACTATCTTTATTATCTTTACTATCTTTATTATCTTTATTATCTTTATTATCTTTACTATCTTTATTATCTTTACTATCTTTATTATCTTTACTTCTTCTCTTATAAACTGGCATCTCTATATCATAGTTATTTTTTTTAATATCTTTAGTATTTTCTTTATTTTCTTCTTCTTTTTCTTTTTCTTCTTTTTCTTTATTTTCTTTAGAAATAGATTTTTTTATTTTCTTTTTAGTTTTATTTGTAGTTTTATTTGTAGTTTTCTTTGTAGAATGCTTAGGCTGTGTAGATTGATTTGTAGAATTATTATTATTCTTCTTCGTCTTCATAAGAATTTATTTTATTATTCCTACTACAAAAGCTTAACTTAATAAGCTTTCGTCTACGTATTCAGCATCTTTCCACAAATTCTCTATATCATAAAATTCTCTGTCTTCTTCGTTAAATAAATGCACTACTATAAAATTAAAGTCTAGCAGTATCCAACTCTTTGTAGCTACTCCCTCTATATGTGTTTTTTCTACTCCGCATTTTTTATGAAGTTCTTCTTCTACTATCTCTGCCATAGCTCTTAGTTGACTTGAGTTACCCGCACTCGCTACCAAAAAGTAGTCTGCTAGTGGAGAGGTCCCTACTGTGTCTATGACTTTTATATCCAATGCCATCTTATCGTCTAACGCCTTATATGCTACCTTTACTGCTTCAAAAATCTTCTCTTTATCTTGATTATCTTGATTTGACATATTCCTAAAATTCTCCCTATTTATTAATATTTTATTTTATTCTAATTTACTTTATTATTCTTATTATTCTTATTCTTATAAAACTCATATGCTTCTATACTCAATGGGTGTACCTCTCCGCCAAGACCTTTATTATATTCTATAGTTCTATCTAATATATATTCCATAGCTCTATCTAAATCTTTATATGCTAGCTCTCTCGCTTTAATCAGTCCTTCAAAATATCTACGTGTTGGCTCTATATAGTCTGCTATATAAATTATTTTCTCAATCGTAAACATATTTGCTACCCCTGTTGTATGGTATCTAATCGCCCCTAGTACATCTTCATCTATAAGCTCTAGTTTAATAGTATTATCTCCGTCTGTAATCATGCTATACTCGTATTTTGCTATAAATTCACCTAAAAAGCTATGTGCTAGCTCAAGCCTATTTCTTACAAAATCATCTAACTCTAAGTTATATATTTCAGCATTTTCTAGTATTTCTTCTTTTGTTAAGCATTTAGCACAATCGTGTAAAATGCCTGCTAAAAATAGCTTTTCTATTTGCTCGTCAGATAGGTTGTAATGTTTCCCCATCTTTACAGCCTCTTTCGATACTTCTATACTATGCTTAAATCTATTTTCATTTAAGTTAGGCTCTAGCTGTCTTAATAAAGCTTTATACTTACTCATAAAAATTGCGTGTTGATTATATAAGTCATTCTCTATTATATATTCTTTTACTTCTCTACATATTAACATCTCGTCATCATCAAAATCAGCTTGGTTTTTAATTAACTCTCTAACTTCTGTAGATGATAAATGACTTGGGGTAAAATCAAAGTATTTAATATATTTACTATGTTTTTTTAAAAAGCCCCTCGCTTCTTCTTTTAAGTTATACTTATCTAATTTATAATCTGGTCTTTCTACTACCAAAAATTTACTATATTTAAATAAGTTATCGGCATCTTTCCATTTGTGTAAATTCGCTACAGCATCAGTCCCTGTTATAAAATATAACTTCACTTCTTTATTCTTACTTTTATAAATCTCGTGAAGTTCTTTAAGCGTGTCTATCGTATACGTTGTTTTTTTTCTCTTTATCTCCATCTTTGATGCTTTAAACTTCTTATTATCCGATATCGCTAGCTTAACCATTTTATGTCTGTGTTTAGCTTCCTCTACGTAAATATCCTCTTTATGAGGCGGTTGACCTGTCGTTATAAATAAGACTTTATCCAATTTATACATCTCCATAGCTTTTTCCGCTATATCAATATGCGTATTGTGTATCGGGTTAAATGTTCCCCCCATTATACCTATTTTCAATTTTTTATTTTTATTATTATCTTTATCTTTCATAAATTTAAGTCACCTCTCTTGATAACTAATTTATTTTTTTATTTTTTTAATAATTCTATACCCATTTCTAATCTTCTAATAGTTTCCTCTTTTCCAAAAAGCTCCGCCATCTCACTAGCTCCGCATGGTGAAGAAGGTTTACCCGAAAGCGCCGTCCTAACTGGCCATAGCACTATCCCGTTTTTAACCTCTAATTCAGCAACCAACTCTATCATACTATTATAAATAACGTCATTATTAAAGTCTTGTTCGCTTATATTCTCAAATACTGGTATAATTTTCTCAAGCACTTCTAGTGAATTTTCAGGGTTTGTCTTCATCTTTTTATGGATATATAAGTCCGTTGAATACTCTGGAAGTTCTTCTATGAAGTCCACAAGTGCTTCTATTTCTTCTCTATTTATTATGCTTATCCTAGTTTGTATATATCCAGCAACTTTCTCTAAATCATACTCTTTACTTATTACCTGCTTTAATATAGGCTCTGCTAATTCATAAAATTTATTCGTGTCCATTTTCTTAACATACTCACCATTTACCCAGTTTAATTTCACAGGGTCAAATATAGCTGGTGATTTACTAAGCCCTTTTATATCAAAAATCTTAGTAAGCTCTTCTAGTGAGAAAATCTCTTGGTTACTATGCTCATCTGTCGGTGACCACCCTAAAAGCGATATATAGTTTATAATTGCTTCTGGCAAGTATCCTTTCTCTAATAAATCTTGGAATGATGCATCTCCATTCCTTTTTGATAATTTTTCAGTTTGATTTTTCATAACTGCTGGCACGTGTACGTAAGTTGGGATATCCCATGCAAAAGCGTTATATAATAAATTATACTTTGGAGTAGAAGATAAGTACTCTGATCCTCTAACAACGTGAGTTATTTTCATTAAATGGTCGTCTATAACATTAGCAAAATTATAAGTAGGTAGCCCGTCTGACTTTATTAAAACTTGGTCTTCCATCTCATTATTCTCAACTGTAATACTCCCATAAACTTCATCTACAAACGTTGTTTGTCCATCTTTAATTTTTTGTCTTATAACGTATTCTTTTTTAGCATCTAAGTTATCCTTAATCTCTTGTTCAGGCAGATTTAAGCAATGTCTATCGTATTTAGCTATATCTTTGCTATTCTCGTTATCATTAGCATTTCTTAAACTTTCTAGTCTTTCTTTATCACAAAAACAGTAGTAAGCCTCTCCCTTTTGAATTAACTCTTTCGCATAGTCCATATAATTATTTTTTCTCTCACTTTGTACATATGGTCCATATTCTCCTCCAACGTCTGGTCCTTCATCGTGAATTATTCCAGCTGTTTTAAGAGTCTCGTAAATAACATCTACTGTCCCTTCTACTATACGTCCTTGGTCTGTGTCCTCTATACGTAAAATAAAAGTACCGCCATCTTTTTTAGCAATTAAATACTCATAAAGAGCAGTCCTAAGATTTCCTATGTGCATATAACCAGTTGGACTTGGTGCAAATCTTGTTCTTATCATAAATCTAGTAACCTCCATAATTTTTATTTTTTTAATTAATTATATAATCTAGTATATAATATCATTTTTATTTAATAATAGCAATAATTTTATAAATTTTATAATAAATAAAATAAATTATTGATATTCGTGGCAAATGGTGATAAAATATGATAAAATAATTTTAGTAATAATAAAATTATAAATTATGTTTATATTAAGGAGATTTTTACATGATAAATTTTGAAGAAGAATTAAAAAAGTTTAAGCCTATTCTTGAAATATCAAATATCGAAGACAGCATCACAAATGATGATATAATAGATGCTATAGATATTATCAAAGACCTACTACATGTCGTAGAAGAAGGCAGGGAGATTACCACAAGTTCCAGAAAAGAAGAAAATTCTTATGCTAACTTAAATGTTCAAGATGAATTTAATAATAATTCGTTTAACTCAAACTCTCAAGTTGATGCCCATGACAAATACCAAAATAACAACAATGACTCAAACTCAATTGCCAATAACAAGTTTAATGCAACTACCGAAACTGTTGGAAATTATGACGAAGATGAGCTGAGTAACACTATCCATAATTTTAATAATAATTTCAAAAACAAGTCTAATTCAAAAACTACAAGAAATTATTATAATAAAAAATAATTAAAATAAAATAAAATAAAAAAACTATATTAATCACAAAGGAGCTAAAATTTTTATGCAATGCCCCAATTGTAATTTTAATTCAATAAATAAAATATGCTGTGATAATTGTGGCGAAAACCCATACTTATTAACAAAAAGCATTAATAACTCTATAAAGCTATACAATAATGCCCTTGTAAAGACTAATCTTAGAGAGTATTCAGAAGCAATTATTCTATGTAAAAAAAGTATTTATTTTGATAAAAGTAATACCGAAGCAAGAAATTTATTAGGTCTTCTTTACTATAAAATAGGTAGAGTAGCTGAAGCTCTTAAACAGTGGATTTTAAGCACTAATTTTGATGAAGATGACCAAAGTAATACTGCCTTTAATTATATTGCTATTTTCCAAGAAAAGTTACGTGACCATGAAGTTCTAAATGACTCTGTTATTATATACAACGAAGCAATAAATTATTTAAAAACACGTAATGATGATTTAGCGGTTATAAGGCTTAAAAAAGCTCTAGACATTAACCCTATGTTTATAGATGCTATAAATCTATTATCTTTTTGTTATATTCTACAAAAAAAATACAAAAATGCAAGTTTATTGTTAGAGGTCGCCCTTAATATAGACCCTAGTAATCAAGTAGCTAAACAATATGTGTTAGAAATAGAAAATAATACTAACAAAAAAGGCAATATAGAAAAGCCACTTATAGATGGTTATAGCTCAAATGGTAACTTATCTGTATTAGATGATGATGTATTAAAAAATAAAGACAAATCAAGTACTAATAGTTTTTTTGCTTTTATAGGCGGTGGTCTATTAATGAGCCTATTTATGTATTATTTAATTATACCAGAGCTTAATCAACAAAGAATAAATGCTCTCGAAAATTTAAACTCTACTATGCAATTAGACCAGTCAGCCACTTCAGAAGCTCTTGTGGATAGAGAAGCTAGACTAGAAGCACTTCAAGTAGATCTTCTAGATGCCAATAATAAAATAAGTTATTATGCGAATAGAGATATCTTAATACAAGCTAGAAATTTATTTGAAAATGGTCAATTAGAAGATGCTATAATCGTATTTTGGAGAGTAGATATAAGTAATTTTGATGAAGCTACTCTAAATACTTATAGTGAACTAAAATTAGAACTGGGTCTGTAATAGATTTATAAATAAATTTATAAAATAAATAAGTTAGGAAAATTAAGATATATGTATAATAAAATTAATAATAATAATTTTGAAATTTTAAATGTAGAAGAAATTAAAAATATAGGGACTGGTTATATTCTTAGACATTTAAAAAGTAGGGCAATAGTGGTGTATATAGGGAATCAAGACTCTAACAAAGTTTTTTCTATTTGTTTTAAGACTTTACCGAAAGATAATACTGGTGTATTCCACATATTAGAGCATTGTATTTTAGCTGGCTCTAACAAGTATCCTCTTAAAGAGCCTTTTAATCAACTAGATAAGTGTACTATCAATACTTATTTAAATGCCATCACGTTTAGCGATAAAACCCTTTATCCTATCGGTAGCACAAACGCTGAAGATTTCTTTAAGCTCACTGATGTTTATTTAGATGCTGTTTTTTTCCCTCTTATAAGCACTCAAAACAAAAAAGGAATTTTTCTACAAGAAGGTTGGCATATAGATGAAGATAATAATATAAATGGTATAGTCTATAACGAAATGAAAGGGGTATATAGTACCCCTGATGTTCTTATGGATTTTAAAGTTAAGCAAAAGCTTTTTGAGGGAAGTGGCGGTTACGAATTCGACTCAGGTGGTTATCCAGACAATATAACCGATTTAGATTATGATGATTTTATAAGCACTTACAACTCTTATTATACTCCCTCAAACAGTGTGATATATTTATATGGTGATTTAGATATTGATTTTTATCTAGATTATCTACACGCCGATTATTTAAGCAAGTTTGATTATAAAGAAAAAACTCAAGAAGATAGTATATCTAGTATATCTAAAAAAGATGTGTGCCAAGAAAAGCCTACCGAGTTACATGATTTTTATAATCTTGATGATATAGATAGCGAGGAGGAGCTTAAAGAGTTACAGCTTGATTTAGACCTGAATTATATACAAGCCAGTTTTAAGCTTGATTGTTCTCTTGATGACATTAACCAAGAAGCTTTCGATATTTTAGCAGATATTCTTACTGAAAATAATGAAGGTATATTAAAAAATGCTCTAATAAATGCTGGTATATGCCAAGATGTCACTAGCTATATAGATGACGAGATGTTAATCCCTACGTTTAATATTATAATAGAGGGAACTAAAGAAAAAGATTTGAAAAATTTTAAAAAAATTCTATTCAACACTATCAACTCTTTAGTCATTAACCAAGATTTAGTCGAATCTGCTATCAGCACAAAAAAATTCTATTTTAAAGAAAAAGATTTCGGTTATAAGCCCGAAGGTCTATTCTACAACATCAGGTTATTAACCTCTTTATTACATGGTAAGTTAGATTTTACTTCTCTAAATTTTGATTATATTACAAACTCTTTAAAAAGCGTAGACTACAAAGCTTTATTAATAAAAAATATTATATACAACAATAATGCCGTCTACTGCATATTAAAGCCTAGCTTCAACAATGTTAATGCCAAAAATAATTCTCTAAAGTTTATCCAAAGCGATTTAAACAAGCTACGTGCTTACCAAAGTGAGGTAGACTCCGAAGAAAATCTTAAAAAAATACCAGCTCTTAAAATACATCAAATACCTAAGCAAAATATTAGCCTAGATACCCAAGTCGATTATTACAAAGATTGTCCTATTATTTACAACTGCATTAATTCCGATATTATATATCTTAATCTAATTTTTACAATAAGTAATGGTCTTAAGGCTTTAAATCTAAACAAGTATATTAGTCTATATATTTATATGTTAAACAAGCTTGACACAAAAAAATTTAAGTCTCATGACCTTGAAAGCAAAATCAATCTGTTATTAGGTAATTTAGAAATAAATAATACTTATGTAAGCAAGCCAAACAACACTTTTACAGAGGTCGTTGCTATTAATATGTCTATGTTAGACAAAAATATAAAACCAGCTTTAGATGTTGTAGTTGAGTTATTAAAAAATACTATTTTAGACAAATCTAAAATCAAAAAGCTATTACTTGAGTATGAGTACAAAATAAAGCTTGACGTACAAAAAGACCCTAAAACTTATGCGGTTATTAAAGCAAAAAGTTATATATCATCTAAAGGCTCTTATATAGAAAGTATAGAGGGTATTAGTTTTTATAACTGGCTCAAATCTCTAAACAAAAGCCTTGAAGCTGATGACAACTTAAATGAGTTAGTACGCATATTAGAGTTTATTAAGCTTAATTTATTAAATCTAAATAATTGTTATTTTGGTGTTGCTTGTAGTGAAGCTATTTTTAATACTCTAGATTTTAGCTTCTTTGAGGTTTTAAATAGTGATATTGCTACTAATAGCAGTGATATTGATTTTATTAAAAATTTAAATATAGATATTAGTACCAACAACTCTAATACCAACAATCAAGCCTTTATTATCTCTAGTGATGTTAATTATAATACTCAAGTCGCTTATCTAGGTGATAGCACTAACTTTAAGTACAAAGGTTCTTTAAGCATTTTATCCCAAATGATAAACAATAATTATCTCTGGGAAAAAATACGTACAGAAGGTGGTGCTTATGGTGGCACTATTGACATAAGCATAGATGGGCTAGTAACTCTAAGTTCTTACAGAGATCCTAATCTAATCAAAACTTACACCAATTTTAACAACATCGCCTCTTATATAAAAGATTTAAGCATAAGTGAAGATGAGTTACACTTATATAAAATAGGTGTTATAAACCAGTTAGATAAGCCTATTAAAAACTATTTTATAAACAATATGGCTCTAAACAGGTATTTCTATGGCATTACAGAAGATGACTTAAATGTTAGAAGGTTAGAGGTGCTCGATTCTAAT
>JAWXUY010000073.1:0-8283 GCA_044425885.1 bacterium
TTGCCGTTGGTAGCATTATACATATTTGTATTTGTAGAGATTTCAGGGTTTGAGCCGACTGCTGTTTTGTGGAAATTTGTTAGAGCAGTTAAAGCTTCTTCACTCTCTAGTAAGATTGAACCATTTATGCTTAGGTTTAAAATCGGTAAATTGTTTATGCTTTCAGATGAGCTATAAATATCTAATATTTCAGCACTTTCTATTTTTGAAACGACAGGTACTTTGTTGTCTAAGCCGAATATATCAAACTTAAATAGGAGTAATATACAAATAGAGATGACTATACAAGGGAATATATGATGCTTGTTTTTAAATAAAGCCTTGAAATCAAAGTTGTAAATCGCCTCGATTAAGCAGTGTAATAAAATACATAGTACAACCAAAGCTACATATAAAATGTAATTACTATAGAAAGTCATATTTACGAATATAGCTCCTATTATAGAGAATATCACAACGCCTAAGTATTTAAATATAGGCTTAGATAACTCAAACGATAAACAGTTGCTGGCAGACTCCGAACCTCTTTTTTTGTATAAGAAGTGAGCGATAAATATAAGTATAATAGCCAGTACAACGTAAGAAATTAGTAAAAATGCTAGCTGTTTTAAAGATGTATAGCCTCGATAATCGAACGAACTAGAGTTATTTATTATTTTTAGCATTGAACCATCATTTAAGTTAGATGCATAAAAGTTTTCAATGTTGAAGGACATTAGATTATTAATAAAACTGTTTTTAAATAAATTAGTATCGCTGTAGCTTGAGAAGTGAATATTATTAAAATACGTTCCTATTAGAATTCTGATAGTTGATTTTATTAGGTCGAAGCAAGCTATCAGCATAACGCTAAGAGCTATTCCTATAAAAGTGTTACCCGCTAAGATATTCGCTATAACGCTTATATTATAAACAAGAATAAATAGTATTAATTTCACGCAAGCTTCTATTATAACAGATTCTGGACTTAAATAAAATTCAGGGATACTAGCTTTGGCATATAAGTAGCTAACTGCTAAAGATATTATGTAAGCAGGTAGCACGAGTAATAAGCCTGTTATATAGTTGTTGAAGAATAGAGTTGTTCTGCTTACTGGAATAGAGTGGAATAGGTCTATTTGTTTTTTAGAGTGTAAGTACTTGAACATAATAGCAGGTATGCCTAGTCCAAAAAATATTATAGGATAGCCCATATTTGTTGAAGTTAGGAAATATGATAAAGAAGTTATTATGTATTGACTGCCACCGCCTTTAGTATAATTATCTACGCAAGCGACTGTATTAAATAAAAAGTAAAAGCTAAATGCGAATATACAAACTGTAAGGGCATAGTAATACTGCTTAAAAGTTTCTTTAAATAACTTAGAGTTAAAAGATGAGTGTTTTGATGTCATAGCCAGCCACCTCCGTTTCTACTATAAATATTTCTTCAAGCGTTAATGGTAACATCTCGAAAAAGACTGGATTAAGTTTGTTTAAAAAATCGTTGATAGTTTCATATTCACCTTTAATAGTAAGTACGTAGAGCGAACCTCGACTATCGGACTTAACGATATTTAGGTGTTGCTTGATATACTCAAATCCCATCGCCTCATTACTAAATACTATCTGGACTTTGTGAACATCACCTTTTATATTCTCTAGGTCTTTAGCCAGTAGCATACCGCCTTTATGTAATATACCAACGTTGTCGCAAATATCTTCTATTTCCCTAAGGTTGTGCGAAGCTATAATAGGTGTAAGCCCTCGCTCATCTATATCTTGGGCGAATAGCCTCTTTACCGCTTGCCTTATAACAGGGTCTAAGCCGTCGAAAGTCTCATCGCAGAAAAGATACTTTGTGTTGGCAGAAACTCCGCATATAACCGAGACTTGCTTCTTCATTCCCTTTGAGAACGTCTTGATTTTTCTGTTTGGGTCAAGGTCGAAGTTTTTCATGAGAGCATTGAACCTATTATCATCAAAATCCTTGTAGAAAGATTTATATAACTTTCTCATATCGTCGGGAGTAGTGTTGGGTAGGAAGTGTTGCTCGTCCGATATGTAGAAAAAGCTTTGCTTTATTTTGATATTCTCAAACACTTCTTCGCCGTCTATCTCAAGTGAGCCAGCATCTGGCTTAAATATTCCAGCGCACATCTTTAGGAAAGTAGACTTTCCAGCTCCGTTAGTACCTATAAGACCAAATACGTTATTATCTTTTATATTTAAAGATATATTATCTACTGCTTTAATATCTCCGAAATGTTTACTTAGGTTTTTAGCAGTTATCATAAAATCACTCCTTTTATTAATTTATTAGTTTATTAATCTACTTATTTAAACCAGCTGTATATTTCTTCTGTTGTAGCTCCTAGTTTCTTAGCTTGTTTAATTAAATCTTGAATATTATTTTTAATACTACTTAATTTTAAATTATTATTATTATTTTTACTACTTATTGTCATAAAAATCACCTCTTACTCTTATTGTCTTGTTTGGGTTACTCAATCCACGAGTTTATATCTTCTTGGGTTGCTCCTATCTCTTTTGCCTCTTTCACGAGCTTTTGTATACTCTGCTTGATATCTTCGAGTCTATTCGCTTGAGCTTTGGAGCAGTCTGGAGATATAAAACTTCCACGCCCTTTGACGGCGTAGGTTGTTCCTTTGGCATCTAATATAGAGTATGCTTTTTGGATAGTATTAGGATTTATAGAAATCTCTATAGCTAATTGTCTAACACTTGGAAGCTGTTCATCTGGTTTAAGAATACCTTGTATTGCAAATTTTTCTATTTTGTCTGCTAGCTGTTCATATATGGGTCTGGGGTCTCTGTAGTCGATATTGAACATAGGCAAGAACACCTCCTTATTTTAATTTAAGTAATATAGCAGTGTGCTAGGTGTATTACAGTGTACTAACACTACTCATACACTTAATATGCTTTTATTATATTTTATATATTATAATTTGTCAAGCATAATTTTAAAAAAATAAAAATAAGCCCTATTAATTTAAAATAATAGGACTTAGTACTTACTATACTAGTTACGCTTTGTTATCATCTTGTGGAATATCTTCTTCTTTTAAAATATCTTCTTCTTGTGGAGTATCTTTTTCAATAGGCTTGTTACGTTTAGGTATCTCACATAACTCATATATTTCAAGAACTGTAACCAATTTGTTATATAATAATTGCTCTAGGTTGGTTAAGCTAATAATAGTCCTGTTGATTTGCTTATTAGTCTTTAATATTAAATCTAAGTCATCGGAATGCTCAAGCACTTTTTTTAGTTTTAAGCTTTCAGTATTTAGAACGCAAGCTATAGATGCTTCTACAAGCGCTATAGACTCCAATATATCATCACAAGCTTCAGGCTTAGGAGGCTTAGGGGTAGGAGGCTCAGGCTTAGGAGGTCTAGGGTGTGGTCTTGATGTGTCATAGTTGTTATCACATACTTCGTAGTTACACTCGTAAGAAGTATACTCAAAATTAGAGAATATAATATTCTTGCTACATAAATATTGTAGGTTGTTAGAGTCATCAATAAGATAGTCTATAAAAACCCCTAAAACATCTGTATAACAAGGATTAAATACCATGCTCTTAACATATATATGGTCGCTAATATCTAGATAATCAAATATTTTGCCATTTTGGTCTAGGGCATATACCTTTTGGTAGATTTTATTTTGGTGACTGCTATATAAATCAGTAGTATCTACAAGTACTAGATAATTAGGTGATATAGTTAAAACATCTATTATAGAACCGTTGGAAGTGTAGTAAATTTTTTTATAGTCAAGACCGTTTTTATGAATTTCTAATATGTGTTGCTTATACACCACTACAAGAGTATTATTAGAGCAATTAAATCTTATGCTACTAATACAACTAGAATTAAGAGTATCTAAATTAGGGTTTAGAGTAAGAGTATTTAATAGATTAAAAGAGTTATCGACAAAATTAAAAGCTATTAGTTTATTATTAAAGTCTTTAACAGCACCCCAGAAGCATTTATCAGATGAGTCATAACAAATAGAAGTTATGATGTGTTCATAAGTAAAAATATTTATGACATCTAGATTTGAGTTAGCTTGGATAATTTTATTGGAATTATTAGAGATAAAATAATAAAAAGAGCCATCGAAACAAAATTTATTAATATTTTTGTGTTTATTGTTAATTATATTACTATTAGAGTTAAAGTTTATTAAAATAGGGTTTTCTTTATCTAAAAAGGTAGTAGCTAAAAAATTATTATTAAAATCAGCCATGGGTAGAATTCCTCCAGTATATAAGCGATTAAAAATTAATTTAAAATTTTTAAAATTTATAATCACAAATTTAATATATTTAGTATATACTATGAGTGTAAGATAAATTTTGATAATTTATTTTACAATAATTAGGAATTTAAAGATAATTATAAAAATAAAATAAAATATATTAAACGTGTATTAATAATATGCGTACCAAGGGGGGTTTTAATTATGTCAATGCCAGTAATCGTAGCAAGTACAACTACAAGAGAACAATCAGTAACTGATATTATAGAATCAGTAGCACTGGAACAAACTGCACTCTCACACATTTTAAATGCAGAGGGCGAGAAAATTCAAAAAGTAGTAGCAGATGCGACTACAACAGAAGAACTATTAGAAGTAAATAAATCTGTTCAAGATATGGTGAACACGATTACGAGATTAGAGTTAGTACTACAATCTAAATTAGAATTGTTTTCAGGAGTAATAGAAGTATAAAATAATTAAATAAAAAATAAAAAAGCATAGTATAAAAATTTTATAAAGATTTTATAGATTAATATACGTGCTTTTTTATTTGAATTTTGGGGATTTTTTAAAAAAAATAAAAAAAATTTAAAAATTGTGTATATAAAGGTTGACTATTATAAAAAAATTGTGTATAATTTGGTAGTGCATTTTGCATATAAAAGATATGTAGCTGGAGGGAGGGATTTAAGTGTCTGAGATTAGAGTTAAAGAAAACGAAACTTTAGATAGCGCACTTCGTAGATTTAAGAGAAGTTGTGCTAAGGCTGGTATCATGGGTGAAGTTCGTAAAAGAGAAGCTTATGATAAGCCAAGCGTTAAACGTAAGAAAAAATCTGAAGCTGCTAGAAAACGTAAGTTTAACTAATATTCAAATAAATTTGCCAAAATAAAATAATGATTATATTTAGGAGTGCTGTGCTAAGAGATCGATTATGCTTAAAATCAAGTTTCTCCCTGTAGTAATAGTATATAAGAATATAAGAAAATTGTTATTGAGGTAGAGATAAGTCATTAGACTTGGTGATAATTAGTAATCTAGCAATTTGGTAAAAACATAAAAACCATCTTGTTTATTATTTTATATAATAAATTTAAGATGGTTTTTTAATTTAAAATAATTTTTATTTTATTTATTTGTGTCATAGAAAATAATCTCGTTATTTTTAAGGAGCCCTAATTTTTCTCTTGCCAGCTCCTCTATATGCTCATCGCTCGTTTTGTACTCTGCTTGGTCTAGTAAATCTTGGTTATTTTGTTCTATACTCTCTATTTCTGAATGCAATTTATTAAGCTTAGTACTATAGTCTTGAAATATCGTATACTTGTAGATTATATATATACTAAAAACTATAATAATAAAAAACATTCCAACTAAGTAAAAAGCATTCATATTAGGAGCTCTATTAGACCCAGAAGCTCTAGTGTTATTTTTCAATTTTATCCCCGCTTTCTTTATTATTTTTAGTAACTTTATTCTTAATTTTTAATATCGGTTTTTTAAGCCTATCCCTTATGCTGTCTTTAATATTCTTAAATAATTTTTTAAATAAGTCTAGTATTTTATTTATTAAATTCTTAATTTTATTTATTATGTACTGAGTATGGTTCATAAAAACTCTACTTATTAGCCCGAAGTAAAAAGTTAGACCCAAAAACAGTCCAATTAGAAAATACATTCTAATTTCCCCATCTGCTTGATAAAGTGATATAAAAAAAACCAAAACGGACATCACTGCCCAAAAAACTATATCTTCTAAGTCTATAAAAAATCTATTATGTAAAATCAAAAGCCTAAAAATTTTTAATACATCATAAAAAAATCCTATTGTAATGCCAGTAATTATAGTGGTGAAAAAAACTTCCAGTTGAAAAGAAACAGATAGTATCATATAATTAATAGTGCGTAGTCTTAATTATTTGAAAATTTTATTAAAGATACTACCGCCAGCCTTACTATAAGTAGTTTTATCTTCATAAATTAAATTATATATTTCTCCGTCTACCTCTAAATCACCACTATTTAAATTTAGTTTTGAAATATGAAAGTCTATACCTTTTAAAATCATTATGCCCAGTTCAGTCTCAGCTACTATCATCTCCTCGTCAAAAGAAATAACGTCTAAAACACCTGTAATTTTCATGTTTGTTCGGTTTAAAATAGCTATGTTATGCTTGCTTTTCTTCTTATCTTCTACTATATATTCCATTTCTAAACAAATACCTCCTAACCCATTATATACAAAATCTATTATATATAATATATTAAAAAATATATGTTTTATGTTTTTATAAACTAATTTATTTATTATTTTTTTTAATCAAGCCCTCAAAAGACCCCTTAAAGTTCGTGCTATCTTGAGAGCTACGCTTTTTATTCTTGAAATCTCTTTTTCCAGCTTGTCTAAGTTTCTTACCAAGATGCCTTCTAAACATAAGCTCGTCTATATTATTGTTAGAATAAACTAATCCGTTTTGATTAATTGGGTTAGATTTTTTAGCAAGGCACATACTAGCTAAAGCATAGTCTTGAGTTATTACTATGTCATTTTCATTCGCTAGGTTTACTATTATAAAGTCAGCGCTATCAGCGCCTTTATCTGCTATAATATGAGAAATATTTTTGTTATCAAATTCAAAAAAATGTGAAGTGTCAGCAACTACTATTATCTCTAATTTATATTTAAGAGCAATTTTTATAGCGGTTTTTAAAACAGGACAACCATCGGCATCTACTATTATTTTTATATAATCACCTCCTTATTTAATTTTATTTTATATATTAGTCGATAATAATAGCTTTACTATGTATAAGACTATAAAGTGTAATGGATACGCTACGTAAAAAATCCATTTGAATATATTTTTTTGATTACTAGTCAAATTGCTATCTTTTTTATTTTTAGTGTAAAAATTTATAATTAAAAATGGTATAATAGTGAATAATGATATTTGGAATACGCTATAAAATGGGGTTATCGTATCAATAAATGAAGTACCCTCTTGCATATTGAAAGGTATAAGCATTAAATATGCGAGTATATTATCTTTACACAAAATCCAAATGATACCTAAAAGAGGGTTAGTTCCAGTAAAATAAAAAATATAAATTAAGAGCACACCCCATTTACCATAGTCTGTTTGTAATAAGTCTGCAAGCACCATAAAGAATATTAAATAAGCATATTTAAACTTCTCACGCTTAGTGGATTTAAATAAGTGAGTTCCTAAAGCACCAAAAGAAAGTGTGAACAACACGTTAAGAGAGCTAAAGCTTACTATCTCACCAGTATTAGCTAGATAAAATCCAACTTGACAAAATACAGCAAGTGATAGTAGTCGTTTGATGTAGTTATTAATACTACTAGTATGCTTAACTCCTTCTGCTACAAAAAATGCATATATAGGAAAAGCAGTCCTGCCAATAAGTCTAAGTATAAAATGTTCTGGGAAAATCATATATCCTATATGGTCTATAATCATGGTAATTAAAGCTATTAATTTTAAGTCTATTGATGACATATAATATATCTCCTTTAAGATTAATATAATATCATAAAATATAATATCATAAAAACATTAAAATAACAACAACTATTGCTAATTATTACTAATTATTAAAATTAATTTTAAAATATTAATTCACACATATAAAAAAACTTTCATACTATAAAATATAATAGTGGAAAGGAGAAATTAATATTATGATTCATGAAAATTTTTTAGTAGATGGACTGTGTAGATACGTGGGTCAAACTGTGACAATATTTACTACAAGTGGCGGTATATCAGGGTCTGGATTCACTGGAGTTTTGGCATCTGTGAACGACAATTATGTTAAATTAATTACTAGTATCGGAGCAGCTCCGAGTTGCCCATTGGGATCTAGTTGTGGTGGAATTTGTAATGGTAATGTAGGGAATATTAATAATAATGCATGTGGATTTGGTAATGGCTGGTTTGGATCTGTAACGGAAATACCTATATGCAGAATAGCTAGCTTTACTCA
>JAWXUY010000074.1:0-8172 GCA_044425885.1 bacterium
CTACTTGCGCTACTAGATGAGCTAGAATTTTTATTATCCTCTACTACGTCATCATCGCCATCATCTTCTTTGTTATCTTCTTCGCCGTCGACGTTTGGAGTGTTTTCTTCTTCTTTGTTATCTTCATCGCCATCAATGTTTGGAGCGTTTTCTTCTTCTTTGTTATCTTCTTCGCCATCGACGTTTGGGGTATCTGTACTAGGCTCATTTAATAAAGATATTACTACGTCTGAATAAATAGTTTCCTCAAATAAAAAATTAGAAGCTGTAATTGTGCCAGTGCTGGCAAATTTTATATCACTTATATTAGTCAGTTTACCCATACTTATATTATTATCCTCGTCTCTTAAGTCCGACGAATTTGCCAAATATATTATTAGTGTATTAGAAGTATTAGTTATAAAGCCGTTATTACTTTTGTTTGCTATTTCAAAGCCGACTTTCGATAAATCACCGCTAATAACTGGCAGTACAACTTGAATCCCTATCGTATTATCTTGGACGTTAGAAAGTATAATAGAATTATCTGCTCCAGATATAGATATACTAGGCGAGCTTTGTGTAGCATAAGCCGAGTAACTGCTTTGTAATATAGCAGTAGTGCTAACAGCCCCCAGCAATGCCATACTCATATATTTTTTTACTAAAAAAGTTTTTCTCACTGTCTTACTCTCCACCTTTATTTTAATTTAAATTTAATTTTAATTTTAATTTATTTTTTTACTCGATTACTATATCTGGTATCGTGTCAAACGATGGACAAAATTCCCAAGATGTATAAGTTGTGTACCTTGCATTACCCTCACTATCATTTCTTGCCATAATTGCCTGCATATAAGTAGGAAACAAACTTGAATGGTCGCAATTCGTTGCACTATCGTCATGAGTGTGGTCACTTTGAACACTTGGAATAAATATAAATAATCCATCACTTATAGTGCTTACAACTTTGTCATCTGGAATAGTAGCAAACATATAAGTATCGCCCTCTACTAATACGTCATAACTCTCTTGTTCGCCCTCATGGCTAGTTGATACATATCGACCATTGATAGTTATTTCATTAAAATAAGGGTCGCCAACATATTCGCCAACTACTATTATAGTACCTTCCTCGATTATATCTCCTCCCATATCAAAATTATGAGACAATCTACCTATTACATAATCAGTAAAGCTAACATTATCACCTACATAACTTATAATATCTAAATTATCTTTATAATCAATAATATCTTCCGAAGTAATTATTATCTCTTTTGCGTCATAAGTACCTATTCTAGTGTCATCATCTTCTACGCCTTGCTTTTGGAAATAGCTTATAAATTTCTCGTCACCATCAACTTCATTGTTATCAAAACTATTTGACCTAGCTGTTATATAGCTAATCTCACTATCCTCAACTAAATCCCCATATTCGTCATACTCCATAACCCCTATTTGAACTTCAAAATTACCATCATTAGGGAAGTCATCTTTTAATCTAAAACCACTTATAGAAGTAGGAGTTTCAAATACTAATTTTAAACCACTGCCATCTTCTAGCACTTCTATCTCATACTCATCTCTTTCTACTAGATTATCATACTCTATTCTAACTTGCGGAGCTTTAATTTTATCAGAACAAGCATTACCTAATTTATCTATCATAACAAGCTCGTACTCCATAGACTTATTATTCATCGAACCAAAATAATCACTATAATTGCCATCAGTAGTAAATCCTATTAGCTTGCCATCTCGATAAATTTCATATCCTTGTATCATGCTTTCTTGCTCCGAAGTTAAGTCAGTCGATATACTAATTAAAACAGTCTGCTCATTATCTTCACTCACTTTAGCCTCTATATCAAAAGTTGTATCACTCGGAATGTTGCTAAATTCTCCATTAATTCTATAAACTATCGACTCCTCGTTTAAATACTGGATTTTTCTATCTTCTTCCGAAAGCTTAGACATTTCAGATTTAGCATCATCGCTAAGCTGAACGCCCCAAGCCTCAAAAAAATCAGTTAAATCTTTGTCCGCCGTTTGAGATGCTAGAACTTCAAATTTATTACTACCACTATAAGAACTACTATCGTTGTACTTAGCGAATAAATCAGAGTAATAAGCTAGAGGGTCGTCTACAGAAGCGTAAGCGAGATGTAACTGCCAATACATACCAAGTTGTGCAAAGATATCAGAACTAGAGCCAGTAGAACCGCTTGAAACTTTTTCAAAAACAGTCGTCCAAGGAATTCTATTTAGAGGAGTGTAATTGCCATCTTTGTCATAAGTAGCAACCGCCATAGAATAAATATTGTTAGTTACTTCTAGAATACCTATCCTATCTAAATTATGCCCTATCTCATGAGCAATCCCCCAGCCTAAATTATTTGGGTGTATTTGACTGCTCGTTGGCACTACTACTGGCACAGAGTCATATTGTATACCTATATGATTACCTCCTGCGTACATGAAAGCCGTCGCTGACATTCTCATAACACGCACATTTTGTCGGCTAGCTCTTACGCTTATATTATCAGATGTTATATCATCTCCATATAATCTATTAGTAACATAATTAATTTCTTCCCAAGAGCAAATAGCATTATAAAGCTTTTCGGCACGTTCTTCAATAGTCCCACTTCCTAGAGTAGAATTTACTCCTGCTACAGTAATAGATAAAAGAGTGTGTCTTAAACTAATCTCTGTAGTATTTAAAGGATTATTTGTTGGATTATTTGTCCAATTAAAATTGCTATAATTAGGGTGCGTACTATCTACTACCACACTAGAAGTATAATCATCTAAATCATTAATATAAGCCTCTATTTTTTGCATTATAATCTCTTTGTCATCTTGTACATCATAGTTATAAAGCTCTAAAGTCGGCGTATGAACGCATTCGCTTAAATATTCTATCCCTTGATAAATGCCAATATCTTTGAAGAAGTGTAGGCTTATATCTTCTTCGTTGTCACCGCTATAAGTATAATACCACTGACCGCCCTCTACTAGCCCTGAAATATTAGTTAAATCTGGCACACTTATAACATTCCTACCTGTCTTTAACTCTATTGCATTAGAGGCACTATAGGCAGAGCCAGCTGAATTATAAAATTGAGATGGATAAATCGTAAGCGTTTCACCCTCTGGTAAATCGGCGTAAATTACAACTTCATATCTTGCAAAGCTAGCTACACCAAGTGGGCTAATATCACTTAGCTTAGAGCCTTTATCGCTAGAAGTATTAATACTTACAAAATCATCTTTAACATATCCTACATAGCTATTAGACCCATCTAATAAAGACTTAGCTAAATCAAGCTCCGCTTGTAAAATAGTCTTGCTTACAACAAAGTCCGCTAATAAATCTAGTCTTTCTTCTAGCTCTATTATATCTTCTAAAGTTACACTAGCCTCTAACTCAGTACGTAAATTATTAGAGAATAAAGCAGTTATATCTTCCTCGATAGGGTCATACTCATAAAATACTATTTCAGAGAGAGTTGCATATCTAGAACCGCCGTCTTTAATCCATGTCCCCACTGTTATTTCTGTAATATTTTCTCTTTTATCAAATGGCATAACGCAATATTTTATACCATTTTCGTCAGTCTGAACTGTCACAGTTTCGTTGTAAGTAGTTGCCGTATTATAAATTAAGTTTTCACCATCTGGATTACTTAAAGTCTTAACAGAGATATTATACTCTGCTAGAGTTTCAGCATAAGCATTTTCTTCTACGCAAGGCACCCATATTAAATAATTCATAGTTTTTGGCTCATCAAAAGTTAACACAAAGTTAGCATCATTATACCAATTTCTAGATTGCCAGTAAGTAGCATAATCCTCGTCATAAATAATATCTGGACTATAGCCGTTTGGATACAAGCTCTCATAGTAATTACTACTATTAACCATTGAAACGCTTGTAATATTAGAATTATCTATTCTATTATGCTCTGGCAATATAGGTCCATCTACTAATAATTTAAATGGCGTACCCTCTGCCATTCCCGACTTAGCACCTTCGCCTCTAAAGTTAGAGCACGAAACTACTATATTATAAGTAATATCATTCTCTAATCCTCCTATACTATAAGATGGATTTATTAAGCCCTCTGCAATTAATTCATATTCTGTCTCATCTTCTTTTTTTATATAGACGTTGTGAGTAGATGCATCTCTACCAGCAGTCCATGATAAGCTTAAAGCTTGGTCTAGCTCATTTACGATTATGCTTGTAGGAGCTGTTGGAACTGAGCTAGGTAGACCCATAGCCATAACTTCGCTAGAATAAGCACTCGACCAATCATTATACGTACTTTGTACTACAAAATAATGATTAATTAAATTTTCTGTTAGAGAAATAGTTGCGGAATTAGTTGTAGAGTCTTCAAAGTTTGTGTAATTTCCAGAAGTTTCTCCATAAGATACTCTATACCCTCCAACGTTTTCAGCCTTATCCCATGTTAAAGAAACAGTCTTATCTCCGCCTGTTGCTTTAACATTATCTATTAGACCGTCACTACCATAAGGATTCTCTGGCACTATATCTTGTACAAAATTAACTTCTTGAATTACTACAAAGTTATTATCTTCGTCAACGTCCACAGTTACGCTTATTTTTTTAACTACAATACGTGTACCTAAAGAAATAACTATTGTATTTGTTGTTAATTGCTCGTCTATAACAGCTATATTATAACTTCTACTAGTTAAATCACTAACTACTTGTATGCTAGCTTCTTGTACGCTAGAGTCATTACTAATAGCAGTGTCCCCAAAATTAACATACATAGATTGTTCTTCTCCGTTATCATCTATGTACTCTATAAGAGCAGTCCCTTTAGTAATAGCACCCTCACCAATAGGCGAAATTATTTCTATTTGAGAAAGCTCTATACCTTCTTCTTGTGTAATACTAATCGGAATAGTAATCTCGGAAGTATTGCTATTAGCTATAATAGTTACTGGATTTGTATTTCCATCAACTAGTATATCAGATAAATTACCATCAATCGTCGCTATTTGTTCTAGCTCTTTGATATCTTCATCTCTAATAGAGGCTATGTCACTTATGTCCAAAAAGTTTGTACTCGCTATAACATTTGCTAAGCCCTCAATCGTTTGCTGTTCTACTTTTTTAACAATCGAAACTAGTTTAGTATAGTCCATAATAGTTATACTTTCTGTCACGCCGTCTGGAATTTCGCCAAAATTATCCTGACTCTTGATCAATTCCTCTAAATAAGCAATGTCGTTTTCATCTACGTTATCATCTTTATTTAAATCCCCATACGCAAACGTCCCATCGCCAGTCCCTACAGTTATACTTTTAGATGTTTGAGATAAATCTATATTCGGCACAATAAAATCTCTATGATTAACACCACTGAATTTAAGCGTATAAACATCTCCATCATTACCACCTAATACATCTTGACTTATTTTCCAGTAGCTTAAATTATTCTGGTCATCATAATAAAAGTTATCGGCATCATCTTCATATAAGTTTATAGTTTTAATAATAGTATCAGTTTTATCATAAAGCTCCACTCTTATTTCTCTATCCGATACATCTTGAAAAGTCTCTCCGATATCAAATCTTATTATAACGTCGATAACACCTCTAGTATAATCACCAGTAATATCATCATTGCCTTCGATATCATTAATATTCCTAATTTCAGCGCCAAAGTTTACATCGCTATTAGAAAAAGCAGGTACTAAATTTTGAGTAGCTAGGCTAACTAATAGAGTAGTTGTCCAAATTTTTTTATAATTTTTACCAATGTATTTTTTCATTTCTATAAGTTCCAATCCTTTCTTATCATAATTTCTAATTTCTAATTTTTAATTTCTAATCCCAATATACACGTTTTATTTTCAATTATTAAATCATTAATTTTTCTTAAATTTTTCTTTTGTATATAAAACAATTATATATTTATAATTATAAAAACGCAAGCAAAATTAAAAAAATAGCGTACTAGGGTTGATTTTTCTAATACGCCATTTATATTATTATACTACATTTTATACTACATTTTATACTACACTATATTTTTATTATAAAGCTCTATTTTCTTAGTAACTGCATTTTTTAAAGAAGTCTTTTTGTTGGTTATCTCTAGTTTAGTTAAGTCCTTAACTTCTAACGATTTTTCATATTTTTTATAATAACGTTCTATCGTAGAATTTAAATCCTTAATTTGTAGCTCATTACCTATTTTTAGTTTATTGTTAGGTACTTCGACCTCTAGTAAGCATTTTAACAAATTCTCTGAAAAAATTGATTCTATATTTGTTTTATTTTTACTATTTTTTGCATTTGCACTTATTTTATTATTAGCTACTACCTTATCCAAACTCAAATTATCTTTTGAATTATCATCACCAACGTTTAAATCTTTTTTATTAGTATTATCTTCTATAGAGTTGTTATCAACTGGACTATTAGTAGTGTTCATTGACTTCATCGACTCTATTATACTATTTTCTAGCGTAGACGTAGAAAACGAGTTACTATTAATGCTTAACAACGCCTCTAAATTATTCTCCTCTACTTGTCTAGTCTCTTTTTGTTCTTCTAACAAGATAGATAAATCTAGTGGTATTTTATAACTCCTACTTGTTGTACAATGTGGTGACATATCACTACCTAAATCAAATTTACTTATTTGTGTATTTACAGTATCTATAATAGAATGTAAATTTTCTGGAGATGTGTCTAATATATCATCTATATTAAAAAATACTTTCTTTACTTCATGCATATAATTATGAAACACTTGAAGAAAAATTAAAATATGCGCCGTAGGATTTATTTTTTTGAGAGAAAGCTGTAGAATATCTAGATCACACACTTTAACAACCACGTAAAAAGGCGCTGGTATAATTCCTATTTTGGTAAGATTAATAAAATCAGTCTTATTTATACTGCTTACAAAAATATTCTCGGCAGTTCTATTTAAAAGATTAGGAGCTTCGTATAATTCCAGTACTGCTTTGTCTTCAGATACTACCAAAATATCTACTTTCTGACCTGAACAAGTGAATTCGTGAATCATAGAGCCAAGCTCGACTGCTATTATATTATCTGCTTTGTTAGGAGTTCCGATTGGGACAAGCGTTTGTAAAAATATATCTCTATTCATTTCAGAAAATATATTAGACATCGGACTAGTATTAGAAATATTTCTTATTATATAAAAAGTATCTTTAGATAATATATTTAAAAGTCTAATAAGTAGTACACTACAAATTAAGCTGTCTCTCCCAACCGCATCACCATCTAATAAAAATATTTTTAATTTTTTATTAATGGGATTATAAATGCTCTTATTACTAACTTGTGGCATAATTTTATTTCTATTTAGGATTTCCTCAGGTGTTAGATTTCTCGTAAATACGACCTCTTTTGGAGTAATATCCTTTATCGTCTTTTTAGAATTAGATAACTCGAATAATCTATAATAAAAGTGCTTATTAATAGGCATTTTATTTTTTACTTTTTTTAATTTCTTTACTTTTTTTACTTTTTTTACTTTCTTTATTTTAGTAGTACCTTTTTCTATTTTTTTTATACTACTACTACTACTACTACTATCATTAATTTTTTTATTTTTCATGTTATCCACCTTACTTATTTCTTGAGTTGCTTGCTTAGAATTAAAAATCTCAAATAATCTGTAATAAAAATGCATACTAACAGGCATTTTATTTTTATTTTTTTTAAATTTTATGATTTTTTGAATATTAGTATGCGTATTTTTATTCTTCATTTTCATCAATCCCATTTATATTATTATTTGCCATATCTTTATTTATATTAATAATTACTTAATTTCTTATAGCTAAAATCACACATTATGCTTAAATGTAATTTATGTTAAAAATAAACCATAAAAAGCTCCTACTAAGCCTCCTATTATATGTGTAATATTGGAGACATTGTCGTTAACTGTTAAACCTTGAAAAACTTCTTTAGATAGGTATAACGCCATAACTATCAGTAGCGTAACTGGTATAGTCCCCTTTTGACTGCCTGTTATGCTAGCGAGCACTATAAATGCAAATACTACACCGCTTGCTCCTCTCAAGCTTACCCTTGGAAAAAATATAAAGTTTAATAATCCTGTAACAAATGCAACTAATAGTATTATTTGTATTAAACCTTTT
>JAWXUY010000075.1:0-8160 GCA_044425885.1 bacterium
AGCTATGCTCCCATAATAACGACCCAAAAGGGACTCGAACCCTCGACCTCTGGCGTGACAGGCCAGCGCTCTAACCAACTGAGCTATTGGGCCACTTATAATGTAATGCTATTGTTGCTTGTTGCTAAGACTTACTTATAAGATATGTCCCTCTCAACAAAATATATTATATTATATAAAAGAATATTTGTCAACACTTTTTTTAACTTTTTTTTATTTTTTTTATTTTGTTGTTAGAGTAACCCCCGTTTACCCCCTAAAATGCTGGATTTTTTTAAATATTTTTTTTATATTTTTTTATAAAATGCTTGATAAATTTTAGTAATTTTGGTATACTAAACTAAAATATAATTAATTAAAATTAAAATTAAAAAGGAGTAAAAATTTTTATGTTAGATATAAAAAGAATTAGAAGTGACTTCGATAACGTCCAAAGCTTGTTAAATAAAAGGGGTAAAGACTTTGATTTAAGTATTTTTTTGGAATTAGATGAAAAGAGAAGGGGACTTCTTGTTGAGGTAGAGGAACTTAAAAATAAACAAAATGTTACGTCTAAGCAAATACCTACTTTAAAAAAAGAGGGTAAAGATACTACTCAAGTTATGGCGGATATGAAAGAACTATCAGAGAGGATTAAAAATCTAGACGTTGAAGTTAGAGAGGTCGACGCTGAAATACAAGAAAATTTATATGCTATACCTAATACTCCTAACGAGATTGTTCCAGATGGCTCTGACGAAAATGACAACATCGAAATAAGAAAATGGGGCGAACCTAAGAAGTTTGAGTTTGAACCAAAACCACATTGGGACTTAGGCGAAGCGCTTGATATACTAGACTTCTCAAGAGGAGCTAAAATAACTGGAGCCCGCTTCACTATTTATAAAGGTCTCGGTGCTAGACTAGAGCGTGCTTTAATTAACTTTATGCTTGATACTCATACAGAAAAACACGGCTACACTGAAGTACTTCCTCCTCAAATAGCTAACAAAGATAGTCTCAGAGGAACTGGACAATTACCTAAGTTTGAAGAAGATATGTTTAAACTCGTAGATACTGAATATTTTTTAGTTCCTACTGCTGAAGTACCTGTTACAAATATGTATAGAGATGAGATATTAGATGGCTCTAGCTTAAATATAAAACATTGTGCTTATACTGCTTGCTTTAGGGCTGAGGCTGGGGCGGCGGGCAGAGACTCACGTGGGCTTATACGTCAACACCAGTTTAATAAAGTCGAGCTTGTTAAATTTACTAAACCAGAAGACTCTTACAAAGAACTAGAAGAACTTACGAACGATGCTGAAAATATATTAAAACTATTAAACTTGCCATATAGATTAGTTAGACTTTGTGGCGGTGACTTGGGATTTAGCTCGGCTATGACATATGACATAGAGGTTTGGCTACCAAGCTATAATAAATACGTAGAGATATCTAGCTGTTCTAACTTCGAGGACTACCAAGCAAGACGTGCGAATATCAAATTCAAAGACCACGTAAAAGATAAAGCTAAACTTGTTCATACTCTAAACGGTAGTGGACTTGCAATAGGTAGGACAGTATCAGCAATACTAGAGAATTTTCAACAAGAAGACGGATCTATATTAATTCCAGACGTTTTAGTACCTTATATGGGCAATAAGAAAGAAATTAAGCCAAACCAACTAGTAAAACAAATTAATTAATAATTAATATAATCAAAAAAAATAAGATTTTAGAGTTAATTTAAAATCTTATTTTTATTTTATTTTATTTTATTTTATTTTTATAAACACTAACTACTTATCTCTTGTATCACAAGCAATAAGAGCAAATATAAATGAGTGGTGATATTTAGTTTTGGGGGATTATGTTCATAATGAGTAGTTATCGCAATAAATCCAAAACATAGTCGTCTACAACATATATTCCATAATAAGGTATCTCTAAATAAATTGTATTGCTTTTCTCATATATGAAGTATTTATACTGCCCATCATCTTTATCTATAATAACCTCAAAGTATGGTCGAGTATCTGGAATATCATTTAGAGACCTTTTTCTTGTCGGTTCTGCTGTTTTAATATATACAAGAATACTGCCTAATGCCATCTCAGATAATTCAATAGGTTCATTATCATATAATGCACTAAATGAAATTATATATTTTTCATTAGGATAATCGATTTGATTTGCCAAAGAAAAAGTATTATTAAAAATCATATAGGCACTACTCGCAATAACCATCATAGATATAATAATAAATAAAATAACTTTCTTTCTCACGAATTACACCTCATAAATTCATAAATTATAAATAATCCTCTTATTTTTTATTTTATGAATCCATAATAATCTCTTGTATTTTTAAAGTTCCCTCTAATACATTTTCACTATCACATTCCAGCATAACATAATAAATAATATCTTGGAATTCCTTATTAATACTAAATTCTTCATTCTGTTCTATTATATCGTTTTCATGTACATACATAATAGTAACATCATCGCCATTTTTATAAAAATTAATCTCATCGCCTGTATTAATAATGCGTTCAAACATCTCATTTTGAGCTTCATCTTTAAACTTAATAATAGCGTCAACGCTTGACTCATTAACAAAGCTTACTTTATAATCCTCTTGACCCTGCATAAAATCTATTCTATAAGAATACATACTTAAATTTTCTTCTTTAAATAACGTCTTGCCAAAGAACTCTAAGTTATTATTGGCTATGCTAATACTAGGATCTATTATAAAATTATCATCTTCTGGTATATCAGCTATAGGCATATCACCCATTTGCATTTCATAAGTCATATTTTCATCATCATTATTTATAATATCTTTTGTAATACTTGATATATTATTTCCTATTGGATTAATTTGGTCTTCTTCTGTTATAATGCCCCTTATCATAGAGTTATCTTGTAAATCACTTGTATTATCATCATCATCATTATTAGTACTAGTACTATTGCTTGGCTGAACAAGCTTTACACTTGATTTTGGCTCAAGCGCATTGTTATAATTAACTATATAACCACCCACAACGAAGACTAGTAGAGTTGCCACCAAAGAAGAATAACGCTTAAAAACTATAATATTATTTTTAGAAGTTTTTTCTTCTTGTTTTATACGCATCATTATGCTATCTTTAAGATACTCTGGCGGTTCTAGGTCTTCTATGTGCTTTAACTTTAAAATAATTTTTTCTAAATCATCAAATTCCTTTTCACAAGCTTTACAAGTCTTCATGTGGTTTTCAAACTCTATTTTTTCGTTTTCAGGCAAATAATTATCTATATAGTCACTCATTTTGTCTAAGACTTCTTCACATTTTAGCATAAAATTCACCCCTGATTTTTTTTTAATAAACTCTTATAATAAACTAAACGTAAAAAAAATAATTTTGTTCTTGATTTATTAAATTTTATTTATTTTTATTTATTTATTTATTTTTTTATTTATTTATTTATTTTTTACCTCTTAGTATTTTTTGGAGATTTTTTCTGGTTCTATTCAAGCTTGACTTGACTGTACCCAGATTAATATTCATTATTTCACTAATCTCGGAGTAGCTAAGACCCTTTATATCTCTTAAATATATTAGCGTCCTGCTGGTTTGACTCAAGCTATTTACTGCTTGCTCTACTTCTAAGAGGCTTTCTTTTTCTATCATAATATTTTCGGGGGTTTTTTCATTCGATGGCACTTCTATTTTTATAGAGTCATCATCTAATTCTAAGTCTAAATCTAGTGATAAATTATTCTTGCCTTTTCTTTTTCGCACCTCGTCTATACAAGTGTTATAACAAATAGTATAAATCCAGTTTTTCATGCTTGACTTCTCTTGACATTTGTGTAAGTTTCTATAAACTTTTATAAAAGTTTCTTGTGTAAAATCTTCTGCATCACTTGAGTTATTAAAGACTTTATAGCAAAGATTATACACCATTTTTTGATACTTATCTATAATAAGGGAAAAATCTTCTGTATTGCCTTTCAAGACACTATTTACAATTTCTTTATCCATAAAAAACCTCTTAAACTAAACTTTTTTAAACTTTTCAAACTTTTTAAACTTTTTAAACTTTTTATTTTTTATCTTAAACTCTTTAACTTCAATCAATCAAAAATAAAAGAAACCTATTTTTCCCACCAAACTACCTAGACACAAACCAAGTAAAACGTCAAAAGGGTAATGTATTCCAGCCATAATCCTGCTTATACCAGTAATAACTGCCAATATAAATATATAAGGCTTAAATATCTCTGATATAAATACTAAAGCAAAAGATATTACCATAGCACTAGTAGAATGATTGCTAGGGGTAGAATTTCCTTTTTTGTGAGGTACTATAGGCTCTATACCCAAGACTTCAAAAGGACGCTTATTATTTATCAACTTACGCATAAAGCATGATATAATAAGAGCAAAAATAGGTATAAAAATATATTTTAGTAAATTTATTAAACTATCTAAACTATCTAAACTATTTAAATATAAATATAAATATAAATAACACATATATAATAACCCCAAAGCATATAAAATCAAAAAAACATTCGGCAATATAATAACGCTATACTTAACTATATTTTTTATAATATTATTTTTGCTTGAGAAATTAAACAGGGTTAAAAAAATATATTTATTTAATTTATTTAATTTATTTATTATTTTATTATTATTTAAATCTAAAAATTTTTTTATAATAACCAGTCGCCTTCAAATACAAACTCTGCTTCACCTGTCATATATACGCAGTTATCATCTTCACTCCATGATATATTTAATACTCCACCTAATAAGTGTATATTAACATCACTTCTGCTAGTTTTATTATTTAAAAATCCCGCTACCATAGTGGCACAAGCTCCAGTCCCACAAGCGTAAGTCTCACGGCTTCCCCTCTCAAATACACGCATTTTAATATTATTCTGGTCTAATACTTCTGCAAACTCTATATTTGCTCTATTCGGAAAAACTTCGGCACTTTCTAGTACTTCTCCATAAGAATCTACGTTAAAATCACTTACTCCATCTATAAAAGTAACTGCATGAGGGTTACCCATCGAAACACACGTAAACTCAAACTCTCTATCAAGTGAAGTTAACTTTAAGTCTTTTATTATATTATTATTATTATTTTCTTCCGGTAATTTAAGCGGTATTTGGCTAGCCTCAAAAACTGGCTCGCCCATATTTACTTTAACGCTTTTTACAAAACCATCTTCGCCTTTTATAAATTCTAGTATCTTAGTACCGCCTAGCGTCTCAACTGTTAGAGGCTCTTTTTTACAAATATTTTTGTCATGAACAAATTTACCAACGCATCTAATCCCATTTCCACACATTTCAGACTCACTACCATCGCTATTAAACATTCTCATTCTACAGTCTGCTACTTCCGATGGCATAACTAGTATAAGCCCATCTGACCCTACCCCAAAATTTCTATTACTCATTTTTATCGCAAGTTCTTCTGGGTTTGCTATACTTTCTTCAAAACAATTTATATATACATAATCATTTCCACAGCCATGCATTTTTGTAAATTTCATAATTTATTTCCTCGCTTATTATATTTTTTATTTTATTTTTATTAACTTATATTATCTTAAAAAACTGCTCAAATCTACTGATTATTACAAAATTACCTTTTACTTTTAATCTCCCTAGCATAAACGCTTTTTGTAGTGTACATTTCCCTACCAATATTTCCTCCCAAACACTCGCATCAGACATTATATATACGCTCGCATTATTGTGTAGACCCTCTATATATACGCACTCTGAATTCTTTATAAGAAAATAACCGTTGAAATTTTCAGAGCCTGTCACCATAATCTGCATACTTATATCTAACCCTTGAGAAATTTGCGGTTGAAAATAATGATATAAGCTTTGAGTTTTTTGCTTAAGAGTTCCTTTATGGACTGGCATATCTATGTTTTGTGGTATTACTTGCGTACTTTCTGGATTATCTAGATATTGCGCCATAACTCCCTTTTCTGATGACTGATACTGCTCTTGGATATTTTGTGCAATTTGAGGTATTTCACTATTAGAGCTTCTATTATTATTATAATTATTATAATTATTATTATCAGTTAAAGAAGCTTGCCCAAAAGAATTAGCTATATTATTATTATTATCGCCTAAATTATTACCATAGCTATTATTCAAATTATTATTATTATTTAAATTTAGATTACTATTAGTATTGGTATTAAACGTATCTTTTTCAGTTTCTTTTTTGTATAAATCAGCTACATTTTTGTTGAAAATATTATTATTATTGCTTAAATTCGATGTTTTAAAATCATTAGGGTCTAGCATTTGATTAGCTTGACTATTGTTATTCGGTGGACTATTATAATAACTATTATTATTACCTATCTCTAAATTTCCACTACTACCACCAAAGTTACCAGTGCTAGCTCCGCCAAGACTATTATTAATAATATTCCCTCCTATATTACCAACCACGTTATTACTTATTCCTACATTCTTAAACGGTTTTGCAACAAAAAATTGTCTATTTTGCTTAATAACCCTATAAAAATCCTCTGCATATTTCTCTATCATATGCTTTACCTCTTGTGAGTTTTCTATGTTATGTAGATACTGCTCACCTACTAACATATTATTAGAGCTCACTACTTCCAAATTACCTAATATATTACTTAAATAATTCCCTGCCATACACTCACTATTATCCATAGATGTCACTATTGATATACATGGCTTACTCTTTAAAACTTCCCCATAAAGATTATAATCTAAATGCTCTAAAAAAACTTGCATAGCTCCACAAACTGAGAGTCTTTGGGCTGTAGTTGCAAATATGATCGCTTGAGATGTTTTTATGCTGTCGACGATATTTTGAATAGTGTTATTTTTTCTACCTTCAAAATATGGTAGATTTATTTGGGTTACATTTACCATCGTAATACTAACCCCAAGCTCTCCCAAAGTTTCCCTAAAGACATTAAAAATATAATCTAATTTCTGCTGATAATAAGATACACCAGCATAAATACAAACAATTTTCATTTTTAAATTTACCACCTTATCTATCTTAAAATATCTTAAAATATATTAAAACTAAAATTTATAAATTTATATACCCTCAATTATAACACAGATTTTTAAAAAAATATATATATAAATTTTTAAAAATATATAAACAGTTTTGTAACAAGCTTTATTTATATGTTGTATATGTTGTATATGTTAATTCTTGTAACACACTTAAATAAATTTCATCATAGTTGACATAGTTGACATAGTTGACATAGTTGACATAGTAAGAGATAAGATAAGATAAGATAAAATAAAATAAATTAAATATAAAAAAACAATAATTGACTCTAAACCGAATTATTGTTTTTTTTTGTGTTTATGTTATAGATGTGCTTTTGTTATTTGGCTAAATTACAGTTATAGTTTATATTAATATCATCGCCTATAGAATATTCACTAATTGCAATTTTATCCCACTGATCCTCACTACCAGCATAATTTATTTGCTTTAACTCTCCACACCCCTTAAACGCATTTTCTCCTATTAACTTAACTCTATCTGATATGCTTATACACTCTAAACTTGCACACCCTTTAAAAGCCTCTCTCCTTATCTCTTTTACTCTATCTGACATACTTATTGATTTGAGGCTTTTACAACCATTAAACATACTACCTCTTATAAAATTTGTGCTTTTCGGTATATTTATATAAGTAAGACTTCGGCACTCCATAAATGCTCCAAATCCTATCTCTTTTACGCTATCTGGTATGCTTATCGTCTTAAGACTCTCACATCCATAAAATGCAAATTGCCCTATATATATAGCACTACCTAATATACTAACAGATACTAGATTTTTGCAATTATAAAACATACTCTCTCCTATACTATCTATTACTTTTGGTATGCTTATCGTCTTAAGACTCTCACATCCATAAAATGCACTTTCTCCCATTTCTATTATTCTAGATGGTACTTTTATATCTTTAAGAGCCTTGCAATTATAAAATGCATGCTTTTTTATATTCCTAACTCCCTCTGGTATGATTATTGTTTCTAGCTCTATACACTCCTCAAATACACTTTCTTCTATTATTCTAATTCCCTCTGGTATACTTATAGATTTAAGCCCTTTACACC